>NZ_PUUH01000264.1:0-9729 GCF_002968355.1 Spiroplasma sp. ChiS
ACCAAGTTGTTTCAAATTTAAAAAATGAAATGATAAGAAATCGTTTTACTGTTAATGATTTGACATTTCGCCAATTTTCAACTTATAAATGTTTGTTATTTAACAATAATGATAAATTAAAAAACATTGAGCAAGAAATGGCAACCATTACTCTTGCTTGTTCTTGACCATTTCCAAGTAAACCGTTAAATGACCCCAAGGGGTTAATAATGGGTGAAAATGAGCAAATACAACCAATCATATTTGATATAAAAACCAAGTCATCAATAAGAGCGAGTCATAATGCTTTTATTGTGGGCCAGATGGGATTTGGAAAAACTTTTAATGTTAAAAAGCAATTAAATTGATTATATTGTAATAACACAAAAATTTATATTATTGACCCACAACGCGAATATGGTAGTTTTGCCAATTACCATGGTGGGGAAATTATTGAATTTGGTAATAACCCAAATGCAAAAATTAACCCCTTAGAAATCTTTACTGATAATTTTTCCGAACACATTTCATTACTAGAACAATGGTTTAAAAATTTGTATAGTGATTTAACAAATATAGACCTTGCTAAATTGCAAGAATATATTATTCAGTTGTATAAAAACTTTAAAATTACTGCTGATACAAATTTAAGTCAATTAACTCGAAAAGATTATCCAATTTTAACTGATTTATATAACTTGGTATATCAAAAAGAACAAGATACTTTGTTAGAAAAAATGTTATGAAAACTAACCAAGGGAGCAGACGGCACCTTGTTTAATGGTGTTAGTACCTTAGAAATTAAAAGCGACTTGATTGTTTTTGATATTTACAATATGGCAAAATCAAAAACAATCGCTAACGCACAGATGTATTTGTTGTTAGCGTTGCTTGACCGTGTTATGAAAAAGAATAAAGAAGATAACTTAAACTTACCACCCGAACAACAAAGTTGAATTTGTATTGCGGTCGATGAGGCACACTTATTAATTAACCAAGATAATTTGCTTGCCCTTAATTATTTATTTACTTTATCGAAAACTTGTCGTAAATTTAACGGAATTTTATATATTTTAACGCAAAGTATCGGCGACTTTACCCAACATGGCGAAAATGTTAAACGCCAAGCACGGGGAATAATTGAGCAGTGTACTTATCAATTTATTCATCATTTAAATTCAATCGGTTTGCAAAATTATACTGAATTATTGACTGATAACAATATGATAAATGCGTATGAGAAAAATGTTATTTTAACTCCTAAAAAAGGGTTGTGCTTATTTAGCATTAATGATAAGCGGTATATTTTGCAAGTTATCGCCACAAGCGAAGAAATCAAAGCAATCGGTACCCAAGAAGACATTAATAACCTAGGAAAGGAAACATAAATTATGGAACAAAAACAAAACGAATGAGTAACAGTTAATATTATGGCACGAAGAAAACTAAAACGCGAAACCGAGAAAGCCGTTTTATTTTCTATTCCCAAACATAAAGGTTTGTCGGTGTGAATTAATAAAAAATGCATTCACGGGTCGCAAGGTGGTAAATCATTTGCAGTTGGTATCAAAAAAATGATGAATATACAATATGAATATATGACGCTGACAGCAAGCAACATTTAAAAAGTGAAATTTGACAAGGACAGTACTTAATAAATCTTTATCAATGTGAATGAAACAAAATGCTTGCTCTGAATAATAAGTATGGTATTCCAAAAAACAATTTAACTCAGCATACGCTACTTGTTGGTACAACGGGAAGCGGTAAAACAACAACATTAATGTTTTTGGTAAAACAATTAACTCAAATATTTAAACAGACCACAATTATTATTGATGGTAAGGGTGATATTGATTTAATTAATAAAGTTAAACAACTAGACCCTAACGCCTTTATTTGAGAAATTGGTGGGTCAACGGAATACAACCCTTTTGCGACAAAAGATAATGTTGTCTTATCAGATAAGATTATGTCGTTATTTGATTTTTCAGAACAATATTATAGAAATAAGGCAAAACATTACTTATTAATTTTATTAGATGTTATGTTAAAAAATAAAATCCCTATAACGCTAAAAACCATTACAGATTATTTCCAACTTGGGAATTTAAGAGTATTGATTGGTGACATAGTAGAACCTAACCAAATTAAACTTAGTAATTTTGAAGAAAAAGAAATTGCTGGTATGTATAGTAAATTAGATATTTGCTCTATGCAATTAAATAATTCGCTTGGCAAAAATAATAGTTTACTTGAATTGATCACAAAACATAAAACGATTTTGTTTAGTATTAATTCCTTGAAATACCCCGAACTAGCGGGTTCAGTTGGAAAAATAATTATCCAAGACTTAAAAGAATTAACTACGCTAAAACCAGTTAATCAAAAAATTAACATTGTTTTAGATGAGTTTAATGTCTTTGCAAGTGAAACAATTGTCAACTTGATAAATAAGTCGCGTAGTTTTAATTATCAATGTTTCTTGTCATTTCAAACAATAAATGATTTAAAAACAAACAATATGAATTTAACAGATACCATTTTTGGGAATGTCAGCAATATTGTTTGTCATAACATTAAAGACCCGACCACGGCGGAATATGTAGCGAGTGTTTTTGGTACCCAAGAAACCGAAAAACTAACACGACAACTTGATTTTAAAAATAACACCGCTGATATGGGGTCGGTGCGTTCGGTGGATGAGTTTATTGTTCATCCCAACGACCTTAAAACCCTTAAAATTGGTGAATGCTATTTAAAAACAACGCTACCAAGTGGCAAGTTATTTATTAAAAAAATACAAGTTGCCGCAACTTGTATAGATGAATTAATTAATCACTTAAATAAAAAAAATTTTCATTTATTTTTAAATATGGGGTTGTTATTAAAAAATTTATTGTTAAGATGAAAGTATAAAAATAGAAATATAATTTTATAGCATAGAAACACAAAATGCTTAAATTCCTTGTGTTTCTGTAAATTATTGTATCAAATTTTAATATATCATATCAATTCTTTTATAAATTTATGGAAATAATAAGGAAAATAAGCCTATTATTTCTATTTTTATAAAAGAAAGGAGTAATAATATATGAAAAAACTACTAAGTTTAGTAGGAACAGGTATGTTAGCAACTAGTGCTGTAGCACCTCTTGTTGCTAATACAACATACGAACCAAAAACAACAAATCAAGCAACTTTATCATATACAAAACAAGAAATTAAGAATGATGAATTACCAATTCCTAATGCGGGCAATTGAGATTTATCAACTGGGAAAGGATATTTTGGATATTTATGATATTGTATATGTTATTTTAACCAAAAAGAGTACTCCGATTATTATAAAATTAATCTTGATGCTTTTGGAGCAAATACAGATCAGGCTAATAAAAATGGTGATTACTTTTATCTTGGCTGAGATGACAGTTTGCAAGAAAAATGAATGTTTGATACCAATAATGGCTTTGTTAATATATCAGAAATAACAAATAAATCAAAAAATGAGCTTGATCATGCTCATGATGTTTTAATAAATAAAAATGATCAAGAACAAAATTTAAGCACATCTTCTTATACTCACCAACAAACAGTAGGGAATTCTTTAAAATTGGGAATGAAAATAGGCACCACAATTGATATTGATGCATATGTTTTAGGCACAAAAATTAGTGCTGAAATTAGTGCAGAGGGTACATGAACAGATACTGTGACAGATACTTATAATGCAACTAGTCAAAAAATAAATGTACCAGCTCATTCTGAAATTTATGTAGATTATTTTTTTTATAAAACAGTTGATCAAGTTGATACATGAATATATAAAAAATATGATACAAGTCAGTATTTGTATATTGCTCTTCCCACTAATGGTGATTATCCTTTAAACTATATTAATTATTCTGCAAAATATTATTTTGATTTGATTACAAAATATGAAAATACAGATTGAATTTTTAATATTCAAAATGGATATATTCAAAAAAAAGATGGAAATTTTTATATTAAAAGCACAATACCAATTTCATATGAAAATGATGGAACAGAGTTTGATGTAATTGTTGGTCCTACACAACCACTTTAAAAAGATATTTAAATATTGTATTAAAAAATAAAAGTATATCATTTTTGATATACTTTTATTTTTTAAAATATTTGTATATTTTTAAAATTTGCTATATAATCAATTTGTTAGCAATTAAAATGCTAGGACAATTAAAAACGGAAACACAAGAAATTTTGAACTCACTGTGTTTCCATAGACAATTTTAACATATTTTATTTAACTTAGAATGTGTTATATCAATTATTATAATGTTTGTGGAAATAGCGGTCTGTTATTTCCCTTTTTATTTGTTACAAAAAAGGAGTTGAAATTAAATTATTTAATCCCCTTTGTGGTAAAATAAAAACAACTAAATAAAAACAAAGAAAAATGACCGGACAGTCATTCTTCTATACACCTATTAAGCGGTCCAACAAACCACTTAATTAGGTTATTGATTTAACCCCCACCTTTTGGTAGGTCAGTTAAATTATAACATTTATTTAATTTTTGTGTATAGGTAGAATGATAAAAAAGTCATTCTACCTATTTTTTTATTTAATATATCAAAACAACAAAAATTAAGTCTATATCAGCTTTGAAATAAACAAAAAGAAATGATAATTGATTTTGGAAAATATCAACACTGATATGGGGTTTAAATTCGCTCAAAACGGCAGAAAGGAGCATATTATTATGCAAGAACTAACACAACAAGCAGAACAACTCAATTATCACTTTGTTGAGATAGGTGGGTTGAGTTATAAAGTGATTAATCAACTTGACGAGAAAAAACATATCTCTAATTTTTACTTACCGAAAAAAAATGTTCGCCAACACCCTACCCGCCAAGACAGTTATAAAGTCAAAATTTATGACAAATTTATTTGTGTGCCTAAAATAATGTGTTTCTTAGACAAAACTGGTAAATACTTTTTGGTTGGTCTTGATATGTATTTTAACTACTGAATTTATAACACGCGTGATAATAATAAATATCGCTTGACGGGTTATCAAGCAATTAAAGACACTGCAATTAAAGAATTGCATTATTTAACTGTGTCTGCTCGTCGCTACGAAAAAGAACAAGCAACAAACCCATTTTTAAGTGGGTTAACTTACCAACAAGCACGCAAACAAATTTGTGCTGAAAGCGACAAACTAAAAGCAGAATACCAATCTTTCGTAAAAACTAAGTATTCTGCTAAAAACAGTGAAAATTTACTTACCAGAGAAAATAATTCTCTTGTTGATAAGTTTAACACACACTATGAAAAAAACAAGGGGGAACCACCAGAAATGTCTGAAGAAGAACTCAGTGAGTTATTAGTGGAATTAGACAACCTAGACTAACTCCCCTATCGAGTTCTTCACCCCCCCCTACCAACAAAGCACAGAACTTGCGTAAAACCACAGAGTAGCAAGACAACGAATATAACACTAAGATATGGTCTTTATCATATCGTTTTTGCTGTTTAGTAAAAAGAGATATTTTTTATTTCTTTTTCTYCCAATAGAAAACCAAAATAAATACCATTACTATATCAAAACCTAAATATTATATTAAATTTTAATTATTATTAAATTAAATCTATTAGTAATTTTATTGAATACAGTACTAAATATATAAAATATATAGTATAATTAAATAAATTAATATTAAACTATTAATAGTTTAATTAATTATTGTTTATACTGCGGAACTACAAGCATTTTGGCACGCCAAGCACCCGAAACCCCGCACTCTCAACGTTGTTGATAGCACGGGGTTTCGGCTTAATGTTTGTGTTCCGCAGTAGTGAGTTTATAATATGACAGAGCAGATTAAAATTATGGATATGATTAATAAATGAGGGTACTTAAATTTAGAACAAGTAGCTTTGTTATTAAACAAAAACAAAAATACAGTTGAGAAACAATTATATATTTTAATTAATAAAAAATTAATTATTGCTAATAAATTAACTCGCAAAAACATTTATGTTTTAACACACAAAGGAAATTCATATTTAGGGCGAGTTCATAAAAAAAGTATTCAAATTAATTTTTATGAACTCGCCCACCAAGATATGCTCATCAAATGACTTGTTGCACAAAATGACATCGAACATTACCAAACAGAGCGGGATCTCAAAATGGAAAATGGTAATCTCAACGCCTACCCTGACTTAATTGTTTACAAAACTGATGGGACAATTCAATTAGTGGAATTTGAGCGAACACGCAAAACCCCCGAACGGTTTAGAAAAAAACTTGATGGTCTCCGCAAATACTATAAAGACAACTACCAAGTCCACTGAATTACCCCAACTCAAACACTCTCTAATTGAATTGAAAATCAAATCAATAACTATGCGTGACAAGAACTAAACACCCACGAAATCTGAAACAACAAGGAGTAATTTTTGGGCGAGCGGTTGATTTTTTTAAATTTTTATGATAAAATAACTTAAAAGTTAAAAAAAGTTTTGAAAATCTTTCAAACAAATTTGGGAACCTTTATAAAATTCCTCGCTTAACGCTTAGAATTTTTCCCAAGTACTTTGAAAAGCACGGCAAAAGTTTTTTTTAAATTTATAGTAATTTACATAAAATTTAAAAAATCACCGCGAGCCCAATTTAGTTTAATTAATTAAATAAATTTAGAATTGTTAAAAAGTATATAAATATAGGAGTGATATGTGATATTTTACTTAAATTAAAATGATTTAGTTTATGTATTAAATTAAAATATTGTTGATGATAAATCGTTGGGGATACTTAAATATATTGTTAAATAAAATAATTAAATCAACTCAATTTATGTATTAAAAAAGATTTTTTAAATAATTTTCTATCTGAAATATATAAATTATTTATACGATAATTATTTAAATTATTAATTTCATTTCATAAAATATAAAAGTACTTATCAAAATCATTAATGAATGGATTAATTTTAATTATTTCGTCTTGTGTGATATAAACACAATTAATTGTTTGTTTTCCTAACGCCAAAGCTTTTGAAACTCTGTGGTTTCCATCAATCAATAATCATTCTGTTATTCTGCCCTGTTTATTATTAAAAAATTTTGTTAAGTAAATGGGGCTATTTTTAATAGTGTGTTTTTCAATAATAGTTTCATTTAAAATTGGAGTTCAATAAATATTTGATTTTTCATTTTTAAATAAATTTAAATTTATTTCTTGTTCTTTTAAATTGTAAATTGCTTGATTAACTATATTTATATTGAAATGTATAACTATTTCATTTTCTTCTAAGTCTATTTTTTGGTTAAATCATTCATCTTTTACTAAATTGGTATTAACATTTATTTTATTATTTTTTTCATTTATTTGCTGTGATATTTCTTTATCATATTGTTTTAAACAATCTATTCAATTTTTAAGATATTTTTTGTTATTTCACTTTGAAAGAAATATCCTAAATTGTGAAAAATAATCTAACAATTTCTCATAATCAACCTTGTAATATGTTTCTTGCATAAAGTCGTTTAATTTTATAGGCACAAGTGTTCGTTTCCTTCTAATTTTTTTATTATTACAAAAACATTATACCATTATTCTAAAACCCTTATTTTATAAGGGTTTTTCATTGCTTGTTTTGCTATCGTTGTCTGTGACGCACTGAACGTTATTTTCGTGGGTAAATGGTAATAAAATTAATTTAGTACTAAATTAATTCCCGTATTTTTTATAAAATATGTAAAATTAATTTTACATATTTTATAATTTTTAGAAACCATATTTTATAATGTTTTTATATATGTAAAATACATTTTACTTGTAAAATTTGTAAAATAATATATAATAAAAAGAAAGGAGTTAGATAACAATGCCAATTGAAAGTAAAAATAGTATAAAAAATAAAATATTAGATCGGGTGGAAAATACTGCTGCTTATTCAAAAGAAAATTTAAAAAGAAGCGGAAAAAGGAAAACAACAGATATGATACCCAATATGTATTGCGATAAAAAACTTGTGGAAGCATTTAGAAAAGAAGCAAAAAGAAAAAAATGATTATATACAACTTTAATGAATGAAATTCTTAAAGAGCGTTATGGAAAGGAAAACAATAATAATGAAGATGATTAGTTTTTGTAACAAAAAAGGTGGGGTCGGAAAAACGACATTATGCAAAAATGTCGCTTATAAATTTGCCTTAGATAATAAAAAAGTTTTAGTAATTGATTTAGATAGTCAAGGTACTATAACATTAGAATTACAACAAGATAATACAGACATTAATAAAACAATGGCAAAAATAATTGCCTCGGTTGAAGATATAAGCATTGATAAAGTAATTCAAAAATCTAAGTATAAAAACATTGATATTATTGCTTCTAGTGAAAATGTCAGAAAATCAATCTTTTTAATAAAAGATTTATATGAAGAAAAAGAAAAATATTTTATTGGTGATTTAATATATAAAATTAATAAGAATACACTGGATGGTTATGATTATGTGTTGATTGACTATCCACCAACGGTAGATGAACTAAGTTTAAATTTTTTATTAATTAGTGATTTAATTTTAATTCCAATAAATAGTGGACTTGGTAGTTATAAGGGTATTGTTGATTTACAAAATACCTTAAATTATATTACTGGAATTGACAAAAGAGAAATGCCAGTAATTAAATTAGTTTTTAATAATATAAAAGATAATGAAAATACATCTAATATATTAGAATGATTAGCAGAAAAAAAATATACTGATTTTTTAATTTTAAACCATATTAAACATTCAGATACATTTATTAAGACTGAAAATGAGTTAAGTAGTATTTGGGAAAACCCTTATTATTGGCGACAAAAACAAGCATACGAAGAACTCATCAAGGAAATAAAATAAAGGAGAATATATAAAAAATATGAAGAAAATAAACGAAACAATAAAATCTAAAATTATTAGTATTTTAAACAAAAATGATATAAGTATAAAAGATTTTGATAATTTTTGAGAAAAAACTAAGACACTAGTAAATATAAAAAATAAACTTAGGGGGCTAATTCCGCTGTAGAAGAATGGGAAAGAAAAAAAGTAATCCTATTAAGTATTATGGTACTTTTGGATTTAATTCTTTAAATGAAGCATCTTCTTATCAAATGAAATATATAAAACTATGAAATATGTTAGATAACGAATATTGGGTATTATTAAATAATAATTCTAAAAAAGCAAAAACATGGGATAATATGAGAAATCTTATAGATGAAATTATGGACACTTTTAATAACCCTAATTTTTGAGATAAAGATACTATAAATCATAATTTAATGATTGTCGATGTTGATTTACAAAAATGCTTGAATTGTAGTTTTACGATTCAAAAAATCGATGATGAATGATTTACTGTCAATACGGGGGATAACAACTGTGGTAAATAAAAAAAGTTATCAAAAAACCACACCTATAAATTAGATGTGGTATAATAATAGTAGTAAGCGACTTTTTCTCTTACTGCTTCTCAAATTTTATTAAACAAAGTGATAGTAAATTGTCTAGGAAACAATTTACTATCGTGGAAACACTAGTTAACACCTAGCGTTTCCACAGACAATTTTAACATATTTTACTGGGGTATTTATTTATACTCTTGTGAAATATGTTATAAATTGCTTGTGGGAATAGTGCTGTGATGCTATTCCTATTTTTATTGTTCAGAAAGGAATACAGCAATGAAAAAACTTTTAAGTA
>NZ_PUUH01000265.1:0-665 GCF_002968355.1 Spiroplasma sp. ChiS
ATTTTCATAGTTTCTTTTCTCCTTATTAGAATTATTTTTTAAAAATGTATGCATTATTTCTTGTCATTCTAACTTTAATTGATTGGTAATATTGAAACGATTTATATTAACGCCATTTTCGTTAATTATTCAAATTTCACCAATATTACTAGTATGAAACGATTTATATTAACGCCATTTTCGTTAATTATTCAAATTTCACCAATATTACTAGTAAAAATATTATTTTTTTCAAGTAAATAATTATATGCTGTAATTTGTATTTTTGCTTTATTAATTTTTTCAGCATTAAAGTATTTTCAAGTTTTAAAATCAACAACAATAGCTTTATTATTTTCATAATAAATTAAATCGGGAGTGCCACACACTTTTCCGTCTGATAAGGGTATTTCAAACATAATAATTGATTTAATAAAATCGTTTTTTATTCTATTAAAAAAATTATAGAATAACTCAATTATTTTTAAACTTTCTTTTATTGTTGATATTTTTTTACTATTTTTAATAATTGTTTTATAATCTTTTCTATTTTCTGTTTGGAAAATTGCATCATATAAAATCCGTGAAATAAACTCATGAATAATTTTTCCTCTTTCTGTTGCTTTTTTAAAAAGTTCATTATTTTTCATTAATTTATCATATTGAATTTCAGTATTATTAAAATA
>NZ_PUUH01000266.1:0-663 GCF_002968355.1 Spiroplasma sp. ChiS
TAAATAATGGTTTTAAAATTTACCCACGATATTTTTATTTTTCTGATAAATATAAGCAATTAGATATTAAATTATATTCAGCATTTAAAAATCGGTTTTATACGATTAATAATTATGGTAGTGTTTTTAATTATAATTTTTCGGTTGCTAATAATTATGATATTAATTCAAATTCGGATTATGTTTTTGAAGATTCTTTAAAAGATAAATATGGTTTAAAGTATAAAAAAATTGAAGAACAAAAAATTGGTTATAATGTTTTTGAATTGTAAGCACAAAAAGAGAATGATATGTACCGATATTATGATTTTAATTTTGGGATTTATAACTGACAAGAAATTAATA
This sequence comes from Spiroplasma sp. ChiS, assembly GCF_002968355.1. Classification (NCBI taxonomy): domain Bacteria; kingdom Bacillati; phylum Mycoplasmatota; class Mollicutes; order Entomoplasmatales; family Spiroplasmataceae; genus Spiroplasma; species Spiroplasma sp. ChiS. The sequence continues at coordinate 346 of NZ_PUUH01000266.1, forward strand.
ATGGTGGTTTGTTCCCCAATAAACAATGATTTCAAGTGGAATATATAACTCCTAAAGGTTGATGAGATTTAGAAACTCACATTAAAAATGCGGTGATTTGAATTGTCAACACTATTCCTGGAATTAAACAAGTTAACGAGTTAGCGAGTGGTGTTGGTAAGGTTTTTGAAACAGTATATAGTTTTTTTAGTCAAATATTTGAGGTATGAAAATTTAATCCAGCATTGTATAGTACAATAACAAATATCTTTTTATTAATTATTTTTATGAAATTTGTGCGATTAATATAAAAAAGGAACTGTTATTTAGTTCCTTTTT
>NZ_PUUH01000267.1:0-663 GCF_002968355.1 Spiroplasma sp. ChiS
TTGATTGACAAAGATTAGGTTTTGAACAAAGAAATCCAAGTCAAAGTTTTAAAGCATGAAAAAATCGTAAGTTTTTAAAATATGATAAATATCCATTTCATATTAAAAAAGCATATATTATGCGATATAATGCTTTATCAATTTTATATCATACACCATTTTTAAGTTTATATGGTTTATTTTTTACTAGTTTACATTTTAATTGAATACCAACATTAGAACCAGTTAAAGAGTTTATGTTTGGTCAACATGATATAACTGATGGTGGTTTTTTTGGATATGCTGGGATTGTTATATCATATCCAATATTACATGGTACTGCTTGATTAACAACAAAAATACCTAAAATACCAGCAATTAAATTACCGATTGGTAAATTTTTAGAACAAGTTTATAAAATACCAAGTTATATTTTATATTTAATATTATTTGGTTGATTAATATTTCGTAAATATCTTAAAAAACATAATGTTAATATTTGTCATAATTGTAAACAAACAATAGAACAAGTTAAAAGTTGAAATCAATATTGTCTTAAAAAAAGATGAAATAAATAACATTTAAAAAAATAACCAATTAAGGTTATTTTTTATTTGTTTTTAAGATAATTAAATTCTTTTCACCATATTTATTGATTAAATATTCTCAGTCTCAGGTTGAATT
>NZ_PUUH01000268.1:0-663 GCF_002968355.1 Spiroplasma sp. ChiS
TGTGAAATTATCTTTTATGCTGATAATCCATATACAAATAATGAAGAAGATTATTTACGCTTATCAGTATGAAGTTTCAGAGGTAAAACAAAAAGTGTTTTAAATAATTATTTACGTGATATGACAACTAATTATAAAACTAGTTTCTTACTACCACATGATTATGAAATACCAACCTTTAATTACCCTCAGTATGTTCTTCCACCAGCACCATATAACTATAAAGTTTATACCAAAGATATATGACGTGCTAATACACAAATACCATTAAAAACTAAAATTACAGCACCAGCACAATGTACTAAATATGTATAAAAAATTGGAACAATTAATTATTTTAATTTATTTTCTGATGAATTTAATCAAGGTTATTATGAAACTGAAATTGATTTAAAACAAATTGACCCCACAATTCAAAGTATTGAAAAATTTATTAGTTCCTATAAAACAATAGAAATAAGTAATTTAGGTAATTTACAAGTTAGATGTGTTAAACCTGATATAGAACGATTTATTAAAGATAGAAATGCTAATTTATCTGCAGGTGATAACGGTTGTAATTATAATTTGGGTTTATTGTCTAATATAACTTTACAAAAATCAGGTTTAGAACAAAAGGATAAAGTTAATTTTCCAAATACTTTTACAATAGAAACAAAAAAA
>NZ_PUUH01000269.1:0-659 GCF_002968355.1 Spiroplasma sp. ChiS
TATTAATAACATTAAATAATCTTTTCTTTTTGCGGTTGCTGTTCGCATAACATCATAAATGTCACGCTTTTCCATCATTGCTACTTCATCTAAAACAACAAAATAGGGGTTTAAACCATCTAATGTTTTTGTTTCTGATGATAGTGGTTGAAAAAAAGAATTATTATGTATAAACTCTATTTTATCTCGCTTAACTTTTAAATATTAATAACATTAAATAATCTTTTCTTTTTGCGGTTGCTGTTCGCATAACATCATAAATGTCACGCTTTTCCATCATTGCTACTTCATCTAAAACAACAAAATAGGGGTTTAAACCATCTAATGTTTTTGTTTCTGATGATAGTGGTTGAAAAAAAGAATTATTATGTATAAACTCTATTTTATCTCGCTTAACTTTTAAAATTTTATTTAAGTTAGGATTAATAAAAATCATTCGTCGCATTTCTTCATAAACTCTTTTTGCTTGATCTCGTTTGGTTGCAATAGAATAAAGTTCGGAATTTGCTTCATTATCTAAAATTAAACTTTTTAAAGCGATTGCAGAAGCAAGGGCGGTTTTTCCATTTCCTCTTCCAACAATTAAGAGTGCTTCTTTAAATCTTCTTAAATTTGTTTTTTTTATCATAAAAACCATATAATGCTTCTAAAAATGCTTT
>NZ_PUUH01000270.1:0-655 GCF_002968355.1 Spiroplasma sp. ChiS
TATTAGCATATCTTCGTAAAATATTAGATGAAGCATCAGTAAAATTACAAGCATAAAATAATTTTTCTGCTATATGATTTCATGCAAGCATAAAATAATTTTTCTGCTATATGATTTCATGTTTTATTAGTACCACGACCAGCAGAAACAAACTTAAAAAAACTTGGTGAAGTAAAATAACGGGCATAACTATCCCCGACAAAGTCTTTAAATACTTCTCAGTCAAAACCAAAATTATAGTCACTAAAATTTAAGTCATATTTTTTATTTAAATGTTCATAACTAGTAATTCGTTTTTTATTATTAATTTTAGTAAAGTCTTGCATTTTTTAGATATCCTCGCTTTTAAATTATGATATTAATATCATATTAAAAATATTTTTTAAAGATAGGGAAATAATAAGATGGAGTTAAAACAAAATTTGTTAGGAAATTATAAAGAAAATAAAACAATCGAGACACAAAATGAAGTTAAAAATTTATTAATTAATAGAGATAATGAGATATTTAAATTATATCAACAAGGACAAATATTACAAGGATATAAGGTAGTATCAACAAGGACAAATATTACAAGGATATAAGGTAGTATCAAAATTACCAAAAACAATCAAAACAGAATATGGAAATATTCCTATAAAAAGACGAAGATATG
>NZ_PUUH01000271.1:0-650 GCF_002968355.1 Spiroplasma sp. ChiS
GACCCGTCAGCTCGACCAGTTCCGTTTCGACCTGGCCGCCCAGGCCCTGTACGAGTTCATCTGGAACCAGTACTGCGACTGGTACCTGGAGCTGTCCAAGCCCGTGCTGTGGGACGAGAACGCGCCGGTTGAACGCCAGCGCGGCACCCGTCGCACCCTGGTGCGCGTGCTGGAAGTGGCCCTGCGCCTGGCCCATCCATTCATGCCGTTCATCACCGAGGAAATCTGGCAGCGCCTGGCGCCGCTGGCAGGTAGCACCGGCAAGACCATCATGCTGCAACCTTGGCCGGTGGCTAACGAAGCCCGCATCGACCAGGCCGCCGAAGACGACATCGAATGGCTCAAGGGCCTGATGCTCGGCACTCGCAACATTCGCGCGGAAATGAACATCGGCCCGGGCAAGCCCCTGGCCCTGTTCCTGAAGAACGTCAGCGCCGAAGACCAGCGTCGCCTGACCGAGAACGAAGCCTTGCTGAAGAAGCTGGCCCGACTCGAATCCATCACTGTGCTGGGTGCCGGCGACGAAGCGCCGCTGTCTGCCACCGCCCTGGTGGGTGAGATGGAAGTGCTGGTGCCCATGGCCGGCCTGATCGGCAAAGGTGCGGAACTGGCCCGTCTGGACAAGGAAATCCAGCGCCTGCAAGGCGAAG
>NZ_PUUH01000272.1:0-647 GCF_002968355.1 Spiroplasma sp. ChiS
GGATCTCGTTCTGTTGGGGCGCCGGACCGCTTGGTTGGGGAGCCGGCGCGGGTGGGTGCTGCGTGGGGTGTTTACTGGTCGTCGACCGACAGGGTCTGGATGCCGCGGACCCGGGCCTGGGCCAGCAGCTCTTCGGTGTCTTCCCCGCCGGGCAGGGCGAGGACGATGTCCGGGCGGCTGTCGGCCAGCATGAAGCTGTTGCGCAGGCGCTCGGCGTGTTTGCCGTGCAGTTGCCAGTTGGGCGGGTAGCGGACGATGTGGGCCCCGGTTTCCCGGGCCCAGTCCTCGATGTGGGCGCCGAGGAACTGGCTGCCGCCGTGGATCACCACCCGCACTTCGTGCAGGCACTGGAAGGCTTCCAGGACCCGGCGGCACAGGCGGCTGTCGGCGTAGTAGCGGCCGGCGCAGATCAGGACGCGCATGGGCTGTCCTCCTTGGCTCCGGTCACGGGGTGCTCGGCGCCGGGCGCGTCGGCCAGGGATCTCGTTCTGTTGGGGCGCCGGACCGCTTGGTTGGGGAGCCGGCGCGGGTGGGTGCTGCGTGGGGTGTTTACTGGTCGTCGACCGACAGGGTCTGGATGCCGCGGACCCGGGCCTGGGCCAGCAGCTCTTCGGTGTCTTCCCCGCCGGGCAGGGCGAGGACGATGT
>NZ_PUUH01000273.1:0-647 GCF_002968355.1 Spiroplasma sp. ChiS
TCGTGATATTCTTTTTCACATTTTTGTTCATTAACCATTTTAAAAAACTCCTTAATTTGATTGATATTTTTTTAAAAAGGTAATTCTTGGTCTTTTTCTTATTCTTTTTCACATTTTTGTTCATTAACCATTTTAAAAAACTCCTTAATTTGATTGATATTTTTTTAAAAAGGTAATTCTTGGTCTTTTTCTTTATTATTATTTAAGAAAACAAGTTTAGAAACAATCACTTTCGTGCTGTTTTCCCCCCATTTTGGTCGTTATATTTTTGAATAGATAACGAACCTGCAACATAAAGGCGGTCTCCTTTTCCTAAATAAGCAAAAAGATTATCTGCTTGTTGTCGAAAAACGACACAATTAACAAATAATGGTTTATTTTTGTCTTTATCTTTATGTGAATTAACCGCGATTTGAAAATTAACAACTGTTGTTTCCTCGCTATTGATTTTGACATATTCCTTTTTTAAATCATGGGTAAGATGACCCATTAAACGTATTTCATTTATCATTTTTTTCTTTTCCTTTATAGATTATTTGATTAACTTTTACATCATCTGAGATTAAATTATAAGGTGATTTATAAAGAGGTTCTTTATTAAATTCTTTAGGTGTATCATTTTCTTTTTCATTAGGTTCGACATCTAA
>NZ_PUUH01000274.1:0-642 GCF_002968355.1 Spiroplasma sp. ChiS
TGATGGGCGCCAGTCTTCAGCAAGGAGAGCATCATGAGTGATGAGCAGCTACCCCAGCCCACCCCGAGCCATGAAGTTCGGCAATGGGCAATGTTTTGTCACTTGTCCGCCTTGCTGGGGATCTGGGTTCCATTCGGCACATTGATCGGGCCGCTGATTCTTTGGCAGATGAAGCGCGAGACCGACCCCTTCAGCGATGCACAGGGTAAGGAAGCGCTGAACTTGCAGCTGACTGTCGCTATCGCTTCGGCAGTCTGTTTCCTGCTGATGATCGTGATAATCGGGTTCTTTATGTTCGGCCTGCTGGCGATTGGTGCCCTGGTGTTGACCATCATCGGCGGAGTCAAGGCTGGAGAGGGAGTGCCATATCGGTACCCTTTCACCTGGCGCCTGATCAAATAGAGCGAGCACAAAAAAGCCGACTGTGATGTCGGCTTTTTTGTGGCTGTGAACGGACGCTTAGATGGTCAGAGTCCAGTCATAGTCCACGATCAACGGCGCATGCTGCGAAAAACGCGGCTGACGCGGCAAGCGTGCGCTGCGGACAAAACGGCGCAGGCCGGGAGTCAGCAACTGATAGTCGAAGCGCGAGCCCAGGTTGAGCATCTCGGCCTGTTCGTTGTCCGGCCACCAGCTGTACTG
>NZ_PUUH01000275.1:0-9558 GCF_002968355.1 Spiroplasma sp. ChiS
TTAAAGCGTTAAAGCGATTGAGGGTTGAGCCGGAACGCTTGCTAAATGAGCCGGAGGTTTTACAACTTGATTTTTAGCCTTTTTGGGTGCAAACGCTATTTTAATTATTCCGATTGTATTAATGTTCGTTGTTTTAGGGATTGAAACTTTGCGAAAATTAATACACGGATATTAGTAGTTTTTAACCCCTAAAAAGTTAAAAAGTATTGAATATTACTGAAAAGAAAGGAATAAATAAAATGTTAGAAAAAAGTGTCTTTGATATTTATATTGAATTTATGCAGATTATATTTGGTGTAGATATGCCGCCGGCTTTGGCTTATATTTGTTTTACTTTGTTTTTAACTTTTATTATTGGTGTTATATTTTGAATATTTAGATTGATATTTAGGGGTTTTTGTTAATATCAGTTTTTAGATAAAGTTTATCAAGGTTTATATCAGTTTGCTTTTTTTATTCCTGCTAATAAACTAATAAATATATAAACAAAAACTATAAAAATAATATTTAATCAACCACTAAATATATTTTTTTAAATATAATTAAACAATTTAAAACAATCATAATTAATGTAAAAAATCAATTCATTAAATATCAATTTATAATTCATTTTCTAATATTTAACATTTAAGATACCACCTTACATATTTTAAAAATCATATAAATAACAAACCATATAGTAAAGAAAATAAACAATCATATAACTACCATACATACATAATATTCAACAGTTTTATCAATCAAACCTAATTTAGTATTATTTTTATTTTTTAAAGACTTAAAAAGTTAACTTGCATTTTTTAAAACTTTAAAACTATTAAACAAAATATGAAACTAAATATTCTAATTATCCAATTTTTAACAATGATATCGCACTAGGAACATTTGATATGTTTGATAATAATAATTTAAAAAATCCGATACCTTATAGTGAAAGTAATTTAGTTGTTTTAAATGAAATGGCTTTATATATTCCTGCTAATGAGGTTAAAGATGGTAGTAAGTGTGGTTTGTTATTTGCAATATTATCACAACCAATCAAATTCACTGTGTTTGTGAATAAAAACGAAAATATTGATAACAAACTAAGTAATTTTTTCATATTTGTTGTATCCTAGATAAAAACCACTATCTCAATAATTGGGATTATCAATATTTTCTAAATCTTCTAGTAATTGTTTTAATTCTTCTGATGTTAATTTTTGTTGTGTTATTTTGTTATCATAATGATTATTATATTCATTTAATAAATCATTATTAGCATCATTTTTGTTTTGCGAATTAAACTGTTTTTTGTTTTCTTGTTTTAATTTTTCAAAATTTAAAAGTAAATTTTTTCCCACAATATTACCATTTTTATTATTGATACTACTATGAACCGCATAATTTTTATTTTCATCAATTTTTAAACTAAAATAATTTTGATAACTTGATAAACCTAAACAATTTTTATCCAAAACAACACAATCTTTTTGTTTGTTTATTAAAATATGTGTTTTATTATTTATTTCTTGCGAAATTAAATTTTGATTTAGATAAATTTTTTTTATCATATTTAATTACCTCACTTTTTTTCATCTTTTAATTTTATTTTTACTAAAATTAATATCTAATAGTAAGTTAAAAATAAATAATTAATTAAACCAAAAAAAAAACAATTCTTAACGAACTGGTTCTATATTTTTGTCAGACTGTTTTTGTCAATTAATATCAGATAAATTATTTACCACTGTATAACCAAATTTATCTTCAACATAATTTTTTATAATTTCATTTCACGATTTTTTTTGTAATTCTTTAAAATTTTTTGTTAAATATTCATCAATATTTTTAATATTATCTATCATTCCACTTGATCAGCAGTATCCTGTTCAATATTGTTCTAAACCAAATTTATATCAAAAGTTTTCTTTTTCTTCATGATCGGTATTTTTTGAAATTAAATCCGTTATTTTATAATGATCTTTTATATTATCTGAATCTTTTATAACTAAATACATGTTTTATACTCCTTATTGGGTAATTTGTCATAGTTTGAATTATCTTTTAATTCTCAAGTTGTGAAACTTTATGACCTTTGGAACTATAATTAGTAGTAATTATTTTTTTAAAATCTTCTTTATATAATTGTTGTTGTTTTAATTCAGCAAGTTCTTTATCTAAATTTTGATTAAAATAATGTGCCATTTCTAATTGTTCTTTAAGTGCTTTATTTTCTGCTTCAAGTTTGTCAAATTTAATTGATTCTGTTACATTCATTATTTATCATCCTCAATAACAGTTAATTTGTCTAATTGTTGTTTTGTGATTTTAACACCTTTTAATTTAGCAAAAGATAAATCAACACCTTGTAAATCAACCCAACGTAATTTAGCACCTTCTAAATCTAATGGTTCATATTCTAAATCTAAATAATAATTTATTTTTTGTTCTTCAACAGTAACTGCTGTTAAATCTTTAATCATATCTTGTAATTTTTTCATTTTATAATTCCTCCAAATTCTTTTCTGCAATTAAAGTATCAATATAGTCATAAGCACTTTCTTCTGAATGACATTCTTCTAATGCTTCATTAAATAAATCTTCTTCTGTGTAAACTTTGCCATCTTCATCTTTTCACATATTATTTATCTCCTTTAATCATTTTTTGATAAATTCTTAAATAGTTGATTTCAAAAGGGATTATTTATAACTTCTTCCATTGCTTTTTTAATATTTTTATCACTTATTTTTCAAATATTATCTATATCAGCTTGAGTGGTTTTAAATTTTGCTTCTTCAAATTTTTTATCTAAATAATTATTAATATCTTTTAAAGCAACATATTTTTTCATATTATTTATTCTCCTTATTTTTTAATCAATTCTTCACTACTTTTAAGAATATTTGCTTTCATAAATTCTCTTAATATATCTAATAAAGTATCTACTTGATATTCTTCTAATGTAATTTCATAATTTCTAATCTTAATTTTTTCCATATTATTCAAATCCTTTTCATTTAATATTTTCATTTTCTAAATCAATAATGGTTGTTATTCAACCATTTTTATTTTCAACATTAGCAGTAATTTTTGCTTCTTCTAATGTATAAAATGATTTAGTTAAAATATCATTTGAAAAATCACTTTTCATAATTAATAAGTATCTTTTATTCATAATTTAATTCCTCCAAATTATTTTTATTTAATGCTCAATGTTCATCAGTAATTTCATCTTTTGAAACTAGATAACTTCTAAGCATTAATTCATTTATTTTGTTGATAATTTTTTTATTTAACTTTTTCATCTTTACCTCCTAAATTATTCCTTTTATTTTTTTTCTCAAATTGTAATATTTTTCATCCATCTGATGGGTTGACAATTAACTCAATCAAATGATGTTGTTATTTCATCTCAAGTTTTATTAATATATTTACTTTTATATTCTGTCATTTTTTAATTCTCCTTTTTAACTCGCTGGCACTCACTCCCAAGTGAAAGTGCCAAAGCGAGAATTAGTTATATAAGTATTTATCTATTTATTTACTACGCCATCCGCTTTACTGGGGGTAAGCGGTGGCGGTGTTATGTTTGTTTTAGCATCTATTAAAAATCTGCAACTATATTTTTATATTTGACGCCAGACATATATGTCTTCCTTCTTCTGTGTCCATTTGTGCTTTCGCTCTGGGATTTGACGCTCAGTTTTTGAAATTAAATTTACTTGCACCCATATGAAGGACCGAATGCTATTTAAACTCCAATCAACCACAAATTTCGCAAATTTAATTGTTTGTGTCATCATCTCTATTTTTATTGTGGTTCAATGTTAGCCTTGGACACATCACCACTATCGCAAGTTATTAAAAATAATAACCAACGCCGATTTATCTCTTTACTCATACACTATTTCAGTACTTGCCTCGTACGGCTGTGGGAATGAGTATAAACTCATGTTCTTATGGAAGCACTTAGTTATTTATAAAATAACTGTCCCACTCTGCATTAAGTTTTATAAAATCAAAGTTTTAACAAACCAGTTTCTTCGTTGTGAATGATGATAATTTATAACAATTAATAACATCACATATTTTTTGTTGTTTAATTATCATTACCTCCTTTTAGGAGTTGTTTTATTTCAAATAAAAAAACAACCCTTTAATAAGAGTTGTTTGGGCGAATTTCATTTTACAATATACATTTACAAAAATTATTAAAATCTTGCTTTTCTTACTGAAAACCAGTAAAATAATAAATATTATATTAGAAGGGTCCAAAAATGGAAAATATAACAAACAACGAAACAATATTAAAACTAAATAATAATAAAACTTGAATATTAAAAAATAATATTAAGACTTTAACTAAAAGCTGACGATTTTGATTTAAGTTAATAATTGGTCTTTTACCAATTATTTCAATTATTATTTTTACTAGTGTTAGTTTATCACTAACATTATGGTGTAAACATCAGGGAATATTTCCAAAAAGTTGAGTACCAAAATATGAAACAAAATTATCAGAGTTACAAAGTTGATCAGATATTAGTATTAGTTTTATGGTTATTTTTCGGAATTTAACCTTATATACATCATATTCAACTTTTATTTTTTCTGCCTTCTTCCTTAATTCTGCTTTTAATACCTTAAAAGAAGGGCAAGGACGATATGATAATAGTAAAATTGGACTATTAACAATGGTAGTTATTTGCTTTACCTTATTCTTTTATAATCTTTCTTTACCGATTACAGGTGATTTGAAAACCTGATTACCAATTCAATGAATGAGTATGTTTTTACAACATTCTTTAATTCCACTATTAGGTGTGATTTATTATTTTACTTGTTATCAACATCATAATTTAAGTTATAATAAAATAACTATGTTACGTTGATGAGGTTATAGTTTAGCAACAATTCTAGGATATTTCTTAGTATTTACTATGCTTGGTTATATTTTAAAAGCAACTCATAGTTGAAAACCAATGCCAGATATGTCATTCTCAGGTTATTTTCCATATGATTTTATGGAATTTACAAATCCAAAAGCTAGTTATACAAATGGTAAAGTTCCAATGGCGGTCCAAACAATTGTTGTTTACACTACCTTTGCCTTAATTATTAGTGGCTGTTACTTTGGATTCTATTTTGCACAAAATAAAATTAGTAGTAAAAAAACAAAGCGATTACAAAACCAATTAAATTTAGCAAAATAAAAAGTAGTTTCAAACTACTTTTTACCTTTTTTATACTTTTTACTAGTTTATTTATTTTGATAATAAATCATGCTTATTAGGTAATGATTCTGAATTTGGCAGTGTTTCTTCCACTGAATTATTGTCCTTTTTCAATAATTCTGGACAACAATTTTTGTAACTTAATTTGACATGTTTTTTAACAGGGTCAAAATTAAGAACTTCTACTTCAACACTGTCACCAACATTAACAAATTCTCGAATATCTCGGACAAAAAAATCGGAAAATTCACTAATTTAACAATAACTTTGCTTTTTTTTATCATACATAATATTTTTTTTCTCTTTTTCATAACATTATTATATTATTAAAAAGTTAAAAATCATTTGCTATTTTAAAAATTATCATTTTAAACAATTACGAACAATTATTATTCATTTAGTTTAGAGAATAAAATATGATAAAATAAAACGAGAAAGGAACGAAAATCATGGTAAATAAAGTATTAGTAATTTATGGAACGGTTAGTCCTAATGAAAAATCATATTCAAAAGCTTTAGCAGCTCGTTTTCTTAAATATTATCAAGCAGCAAACGCAAATGATGAAATTATTCATTTAGATTTAAACGAAACCCCAATGGCGCTTAAAACACTTACTCGTGATAACTTTGGTACTTATTTTAATGCCGAGGATACTGATGTTTATGTTAATCAATTAAAAGAAGTACAAAAAGTTATTGTTGTATGTCCAATGAATAACTTTAATGTTTCTGGATTAATGAAAAATTACTTAGATCATGTTTTAGTTGCAGATAAAACATTTTCATATAAATATTCAAAAAAAGGTGATGCAATAGGGTTATTACCGCATTTAAAAGTACAAATTTTAACAACCCAAGGAGCTCCTTTTGGTTGATATCCATGGGGAAATCATACTGAATATTTAAAAGGAACATGAGAATTTGTTGGTGCTACTGTTAATAAACCAATTCTTGTTGCAGGAACAAAAGTTGCTCCAACCAATGCCCTAACTCTAGATGAGTTAATTGATCAATATGATGAAGAAATTCAAAAAGTTGTTAAAACATTTTAATTAATAAAAATAATAAAAACTCAACAAATGTTGATTTTTTATTTGCTTATTAATTAATAAATTATGATAAACTTAATAAGTATATGATTTTAAAATTAGTTTTAAAGTTTTAAAATAGATTACTTTAATTATTATTTATAAAATAATAATTTAAAAGAAACAATAAATTTAGAAGAACTATCAGACATTAAAAATTTCTATAATGACTTATTTAATGGGGTAGTTTTACAATATTTTCACAATGATAAAGATAAAGAAAATATTGTAGATGGAGCAGATATTCTTAATGTAGCACAAAAAACTCTAAGCAATTTAAAAAGTAAACTGAATATTTTTGAATTAAAGGCAAATCCAGCATCAGAAGCAGGCACAATTTCATCCAAGAATGAAAAAGTATTAGAAACAGGTAATTCAATGTTTTATACAGGTGGAATAAAAAATGTTCCAAATGTTGTTCCTAAACCAGCAAGATTAGAAAAATTAACTAAAGAACAAACTATAAAAATTTATAAAGAAAATATAGCAACACAGCAAGAACAAAATCAAGAAATTGAAAATGAAAGATAAAAAAACAAAAAAGACTGCACCTCAAAAAGTAAGTAAAATAAAAAAGATTTTTCTAAACTTTTATAAAAGGTGCATTTTTATATGGCAAAAAAGGTCAAAATTTAAATCATATATGCCAAATTTAAAACTATAAAAGAAGCAAAAGAACCATTTGGCATAGTTTACAAAATATTACCGGTGTTGTGCAATATCCGTAGTCCTTTGGAATTGGGGAAAGGAAGAATTAATTTTAGTAATGGAACAGAAAAATATTAGAGGCAAAATATTAAGAACAATTAACAAAATGGTTTGCTATTTTTATAATTAGGAAATATAATATTATTGTGAATGTCACATATAAGAATTTTAAATTAATGATATTTAAATTTTTCACTTAATTTTTATTCTCTTTGCAAAAACTATGAAAAGTAAAAGGAAGAATTACAATGGTAGGAAACTGTAATTTATCTTGTTATGCTTGTAATTGTACTTGTGAGCAAAGTGGTGGTTATCTCAATTGTTCAAATTATCACAATTGTGACTCAAATGATAATCATAAGAGAAAAACAGACTAGAAAATAATTTTTACTTAGGATTAAAGTTATCTTTGATAGACTTTAATACTTTTTAAATTATTTTTCTTAATTAGAATATGATAATTTAAGAAGGGATAAAATGTTGAATGGAAATAACTAATAAAACAATTTATTCCAATTCAAATGATACAAAAATGAATGAAAAAGGAAAGAAATATAGTTTTAGAAAAATGCGGTTGATATTAGAATTGTTTTAGATGTAATGGAATGATTAAAAAAAGATTATGTTGATTGTTTCTGTCTAGCTACAAGTAATTTAGATTTTGCTCCCATTGTTAGAAGAATTAAACAAAAGAATAAAACGGTGATTGGAGTCGGTGTAATTCGTAATGCAGAAGATTATAAAAAACTTTATCATTGATTTATAAGCGTTGATAAAATTTTAAAGGCGAAAACCTTTAATGATAAAAAAGAATTGGTAAAAAATAATAGCACAAAAAGTAATGAAACAAAAGAGTTAACAAAAGCAAAAGAAGATTTAATTCGAAAAGTAGATTTAATAATTAAAGAAAATGATAGTGATAGCAAAGGTTTTGTACAATTTTCGGTCATAATTGAAAATTTATATAAAAAAGTTTCAAATTTTAAGACCGCGTAAAATATTCGGTTGGTATAAATTTACCAAAAACTAAGAAAAAGATAGATATAAAATTCTATCTTTTTTAATTAGGTTAAAATTGTCGTTAACCTTGCTTAGTTTAAGAAAATAACAGCAAAACCAACTAAATAAAACTCTTCTACTTGGAATGTCGTTAAATTAAGCAAGCGAGGATAAACAATACAGTGGTGGCCGTACTGCTACGACATAATGGAGGCAATTCTTTTAGGCAATATAAAAGAGTTATCGTGGTTTGGGGATAAATCTTTAACCTGCAATGGCTAAAGGGTAAGTGTTCCAAAATAAAAAAAATTAGAAATCTTACTATTTATAAGGAGGTTTTGAAAGTGTCTTTAAAAGAACTCTGTTGAAAAGAGTTAAAAATTAAATTAGCAAATAAGACAGTATTAATTAATAAATGTCAGTGTTATATCAATGAGTACTTTACAAAATTAACTAAAAACAGAAAAGGCGGCTGATATTGTAAAAAGTATGCTCGGCATTGCTTAGCAAAATTAGAATTTATTAATAAACAAAAAATAAGTTATAGTATTTGATTTTTGACTTTAAAATGACAACATTACAAGATTTAATTAAAGATTTAACAGATATTACTGTTGAACAAAATAAAATAAATGAATATTTAAGCAGAGAATTTTTAGATTTACGAGATGCTAAATTACAAGGTACTAATTTACAAGGTGCTGATTTAAAAGATATTAAAATCACAAAACAACAATTAGACCAATTAACTGTTATTGAGGAGAATGAATAATGAATATAACAGAATCAATTAAATTTAACAAACTAAAAGAAGAAAATGAATTACTTAAAAATGAAATTACAGAATTAAATAAAGATTTAAATTGAAATTTAAAAACTGAAGAAGTACTTAATAAAATGATGGAAGACCTAATAAAAATAAATGAAGCACTTAAAGCAGAACTTGCTGAGTTAAAAGAACAACAATTATATTATGACAAATTACCTAGTAAGGAGGAAAAATTAAATAATGAGGAAAAGTTGTCCTAAATGTAGATCAAAAATAGATGGTGATGATAAATATTTATGATGCAGTAATGATTATTGTATTTTAGCAAAAAAATCATATATTCTTAGAAAGAAAAAATAATGAATATATCAGAATTAATTAAATATGACAAACTTAAAAAAGAACTTGCTGAAAAAGATAAAGAAATTAAAAAACTAAAATCAAAACATTTATTTAAAGAAGACTTTTATTTACTTTGTGAAGAAGATAAACTTACATATGATTGAAAAAGTTTACAAACTGATGAAATAACAATTGAAATGCACTTAAAATATTGTGAAAGTAATAATCATAGATATTGCCTAATTAATTGAAAAAAAGATATTAATAATTTACCAAGTAAGTTAGAAAGTAAGGAAGATAAAATTAGTTGAAGATAAATTTAGTTATACAGTGACAGTGATAAATTATTTATCTGATATTAAATGACAAAAAGAGTCAGACAAAAATATAGAACCAGTTCGTTAAGAAGTGATTTTTTGGTTTAATTAATTATTT
>NZ_PUUH01000276.1:0-631 GCF_002968355.1 Spiroplasma sp. ChiS
CATAATTTCAACTCCTCAATTAAAAATATTAAAAAAATTTACTTTCCAAAACTGTAAAAACCAAAAATACAAAATGTATGTGGTTTCTACATATGCAGTATACCACACACATTTTAAAGATTACAAGAAAATAATAAAAATAATAAAAATATTTATTTATAATAAAAAAATATCATAAAATAAATAAATAAAAAATATAAAATTAAACACACTAAAAAATAATTTATTAAATTTTAATTAATAAATACATATTTTATTATTTTAATAACATATTTTATTATTTTAATAACATATTTTATGAGTTAATTTACATATTATTAATTAATTAAAATATAATAAACTTATTTAGTTTAAACACAAAAACTTAATAATTTAAAATTATTTAATTAAACTTAAACTATTCAAAAAATTAAATGGTGTCTGAAAATTTAAAGACTTATGCACTCTTTCAAAATTATAAAAATAATAATAATCATTTAATTTATTCTGTAAACTAACTGCATTTAATATTTTTTCTTCAAATACAAATAATTTAGTATAATTTTGATGAAATCTTTCAATCTTACCGTTTGACTGTGGAGAACGAACTGGTGTTGTTTGATGCAAAATATTTTTATCTGTTAAAAATTGA
>NZ_PUUH01000277.1:0-626 GCF_002968355.1 Spiroplasma sp. ChiS
ATAAATCGACAAGGCGCGGGTTACTAATCGTCCACGGCATCGATGAATTCGTCTACCACGGGCATGTCCCCCATTCGTGACGGAATGTTTAGACCGAAGTGCAGGTACGCATGCCGGGTCACCACACGACCACGAGGGGTACGCATGATGTAGCCCTGCTGGATCAGGTACGGTTCCAGCACATCCTCGATGGTATGACGCTCTTCGCTGATGGCCGCAGCCAGACTGTCGACCCCTACCGGGCCACCGTCGAACTTCTCGATCATGGTCAGCAGTAGACGCCGGTCCTGGTGGTCGAAGCCACGCTCATCAACGTCCAGCAGGTTCAGTGCCAGATCAGCGATCGGCTTGGTGATATGGCCCTTGGCTCGCACTTCGGCAAAATCCCGCACCCGGCGCAATAGCCGATTGGCGATCCGCGGAGTACCCCGGGCACGCCGAGCCACCTCGAAGGCGCCCTCCGGGTCCAACGGCAAGCCGAGAATGCCGGCGGAACGACTGACAATAGTCGCCAGATCCGCCGTGCTGTAGAACTCCAGGCGCTGGACGATACCGAAACGATCGCGCAACGGGTTAGTCAGCATCCCCGCACGTGTGGTCGCCCCCACCAAAGTGAACGGCGGCAG
>NZ_PUUH01000278.1:0-625 GCF_002968355.1 Spiroplasma sp. ChiS
AAAATATAGCTTTTGGCAAGTATGCACCAACGTTTTCGAATGTTTGACATTGAATTTTGTTAATTGTCATTGCAAACAAACTTTTATTGGGAATTGCCTCCTTACAAATGAAAATTGCCACTTCAAATCTGATAGAGACATATCAATCCCATTGATATAAAGTGTAACTCATATACGGATTCCTGCAATTGCCTCTACTTCTATCACACTTTCTCCTAACCTTTTAATGATTCAACCATTATTGATTTAGAAGATAAAAATATTAAATGACAAGGAGATAAATAATATGGAAAAAATAAAAAGAAATATTGCTAAATTATTAATTTCAATAAATGATGGTGAATTTGATGGATATGGGCAAAATACTATGAAGCAAATGATTTATGCTGAATTAGAAAAAATTTTTAATCAAATTAATAAAGAAAGTTTTTAAAATGCGAAATATACAAAGAATTACAAATAAAGGAGAATAAATAATATGTGAAAAGATGAAGATGGCAAAGTTTATACCGAAGAAGATTTATTTAATGAAGCATTAGAAGAATGTCATTCAGAAGAAAGTGCTTATGACTATATTGAAAAATTAATTATGGAAAAGAATTTGGAGGAATTAGAAAATGAAAAC
>NZ_PUUH01000279.1:0-625 GCF_002968355.1 Spiroplasma sp. ChiS
GCTAAAAATAAAAGTTGTTCTCAAACAACCATTATTGATTTAGAAGATAAAAATATTAAATGACAAGGAGATAAATAATATGGAAAAAATAAAAAGAAATATTGCTAAATTATTAATTTCAATAAATGATGGTGAATTTGATGGATATGGGCAAAATACTATGAAGCAAATGATTTATGCTGAATTAGAAAAAATTTTTAATCAAATTAATAAAGAAAGTTTTTAAAATGCGAAATATACAAAGAATTACAAATAAAGGAGAATAAATAATATGTGAAAAGATGAAGATGGCAAAGTTTATACCGAAGAAGATTTATTTAATGAAGCATTAGAAGAATGTCATTCAGAAGAAAGTGCTTATGACTATATTGAAAAATTAATTATGGAAAAGAATTTGGAGGAATTAGAAAATGAAAACATTACAAGATTTAATTAAAGATTTAACAGATATTATTGTTGATCAAGAAAAAATCAATGATTATTTAGCAAGTGAAGCATTAGATTTACGAGGTGCTGATTTAAATAGTGCTAATTTAACTTATGCTGATTTACGATGGGCTAAATTACAAGATGCTATTTTAATAGGTGCTGATTTACGAGGTGCTAAATTAAAAGATGCTGATTT
>NZ_PUUH01000280.1:0-624 GCF_002968355.1 Spiroplasma sp. ChiS
ACAAAAATAAATCAGACCCAATCAGCAACAAGAAATATTCGTTTAGAAGAAATAGAAGCAAATAAATCATTTGAAAATAATGATGATGCGATTTTATGAGATTAAATATGGAAACTAATAAATATATTTTATGTTATCGTTCTGAAAAAGGTAAACGACCATGTAAAACTCCTCTTGGTGAATATATAACTGGTATTGATGTTGAAGATGTCAATATTAAATCTACTTAATACTGAGAATATTATAAAACTTTGGTTATTGTAATCAATTATTACCTTTTAATGAAGAAATAATGCGTAGTAAATATGAACAAATAAAATATATTGAAAAATGAAATATGAAAATTATTATTCATTATTCTAGTTGAAGATTAAATTATGAACTACCACAAGATAAAGTTAATGAACAATTAAGATTAGAACAATTAGATATTGAAAGAGCAAGAGTGTGGAGTTGAGGTTTACCAGACAATACTAGTGGGTTAATTTTTGCAAGATATATTGATATTATGCAAGCAACAGATATTATACAACCAACAAAATTATTAGGTGGTGTTGACTTAGCAAACTCTACTAGTCCCAAAGGACATACAACAGCAGCTAGTTTTTGAATATATAATTCATT
>NZ_PUUH01000281.1:0-621 GCF_002968355.1 Spiroplasma sp. ChiS
TTCAAGGGTGCTTCTGAGCAGGCACGACCCAGTTTTCTCAAAAAGAATGGAATCAAGAGGAAAATGAACGTGAAAAAAGTAGGCATTGTCAGCTATGGCGCGGGTATTCCGGTATGCCGCCTCAAAGTCCAGGACGTGATCAACGTCTGGAAAAACACCGAGCTCAAGCTGGTCGAGGAAAACCTCGGCGTCACTGAAAGAGCCGTGCTGCAGCCCGATGAAGATGTCATCACCCTCGGTGTGCTGGCGGCGCAACGGGCCCTGGATAAAGTCCCCGGCCATGAGCTCGAAGCCCTGTACCTGGGCACCTGCACCAACCCCTACGACTCGCGAGCCTCGGCTTCGATCATCCTGGAAATGCTCGGCAGCGGTTACGACGCCTATTGCGCCGACGTGCAGTTTGCCGGCAAGTCCGGCACCTCCGCCCTGCAGATCTGCCAGGCCCTGGTGGCCTCCGGCATGACCGGCAGTGCCCTGGCCATCGGCGCCGACACCATCAACCGCAACACCGCGCCGGGCGACCTGACCGAGTCCTATGCTGGAGCCGGCGCCGCCGCCCTGCTGATCGGCAATCAGAACGTCATCGCCGAGTTTGACGGCAGTTTTTCCTGCGCCGCCGAT
>NZ_PUUH01000282.1:0-8921 GCF_002968355.1 Spiroplasma sp. ChiS
ATATGATTTTAAAAAATGGTTAATATTTTTTAAAATAAATGACTTTAATTAATTGTTTTTATTAACAAAGCATTATAAATTATTTCATTTAAAAAATAATTAAATTAAATAATAATAGTATAAAAAGAGTAAATAAAACATAAATTAAAAATAAAATTCTATTTTAAAATAGTTAATGTTTTAAAATAAAATGAAAAGCATAAAATATTAATTTTATGATTTTCAATTATGAAAGGGGCATATTAATATTATGGGCTGCTTAGCAAAAAAATGATTGAGAATATAGGAAAAATATATTTAGCATATAAAATGATAATATGGAGTAAGAAAATGCGTAAAAAAAACTAAAGTAGCATGAAATTTTACTGCTGATAAAATTAGCAAAAAATGAAATAGTGAAAAAAATTGGTTATTAAAAAAACATTATTATTGAACTAACTATAATAAATGACTTGACATAAGAACAAAAGAAGAAAGAAAAAAAATTAATTTTCAACAAGATATTGTTATTAATGCTCAAATATATTATAAACAAGTTGAAAGAGAAGCAAAGCGTAAACTTGAAGAAATAAAGAACATTGCCAAAAGAGATAATATATATCAGTATTTAGAATCTGACTTTTAGCCAAATTGAAAATATTTTAGATAACTTTGACATAGTAAAAATGATGTCACGTCTTTCAACTTCAAATCAAGATCTTGCTAATAAATTTAAAGACATTCTTAATGAATTTAGTACAGTTTCCTCATCACGTTCAAATACTGAGCAAATGATTGATAATGATATATCATCTGATGATAATGATGAATTTTTTGATGCATTAGAAGAATTAGAGCCTGTTAAAACAGATAATGAACGCAGTTTGTAAGGAAATTGTAATAAATAATTTTATAAATATAAAAAGCAATTAAAATTTTAATTGCTTTTTATATTTACTTGGCATTACAAAAAAAGGTTCAATATTTCCTTTGTTTTTTAGTTGTTTTAGGATATAATTAATATGTATTAGTTCTGAATTTGTTTTGAAATGGGTGTTGATAATGAAAAGTAATGATATTAAAATTTTAAAAATAAAACCAATTAAGCAAAGTGTTCATAATAACCAGAACATTGAGTCCCAAGAGTTTATTTCAAACAATTATGCAACTTTTTTGCTACAAGAAAATAGCCATTTTTTTAAAAATAATTATTTTTTCACTAAGAACCAAAATGTGAATCAAAATAATGATTTAATTTCATTCGCCCAGTCACGGAAAATAATTTTAAATTTAGATAATCCAAATGCATTAAAAATTTTACATCATCAAACTGAAAAATTACAAGAGGAGAAAACAAGTTTTCATCACCGATTAAATAAAATTAAATCAACTTTTGATGAAAAAATCAAATTGGATAATGAGGAAAACTTATATGAACCACCAACCATTACAAAAAAAATTGACTTATTAAACTTTAATAAGAAAAATAATGATGTTCAGTTTAATAATAAACCTGCTGAAGTTAAAGTTGACCATGCAACAGTCAAAGCACAAGCTCGTGCTGCTGCTCAAAAAATAATTCAAAAAGATCAAGAAAAATTAAAGCAATCATTAACTAATAGTGATAATAAACAAAATATAAAATCAAAGTTAGGTTTAACAAATCATTTTCCTAAACTTACTTTACCGAACTCATCACCAAAAAAAGATGTTTTTTTTACTCAAAGTTATAATAAAATGCCAGGTCAAAAAACAAATATTTCGCAAAAAATAACAGGTAATGTTACTCCTATCCAAACGAAAAGTGATAAGGAAGAAACTTATGATAAAAAGTTTGATATTAAGCAAAATGAAAATAAAAAAATAGTGGAAGGAGTAAATTTAATAGTTCGCTCGGACAAAGCAAGTCAATTTTATGATGAAATTGATACAATGGAGTATGATCAGGCTTGCATTATATAGTTATTTTTTTTATGAACAATATTTTTAATTGATCAAGTAGTATTATGCAAATTATTAGTTATAGTTTATTATTGATAGCAAATATTTTGATGTTAGCAGCAGTTTTAAAAAGTAAAAAAGAAAGATCTTAAATTATATAGGAAATTATTTTAAGCAATAGGAAACCAATTTCTTATCTTGGGTTTTTTAATTTTCAATGTTAAAATAATAGTACTAAATTATTATTAAAAAAGGAAGTGATGTGCAATGAAAAAAGTTGTTGTTGGATTATCTGGGGGAGTTGATTCTTCAGTTAGTTTATATTTATTACAACAAGCAGGTTATGATGTTGAAGGTCTTTTTATGCGTAATTGGGACAGTCAATTAAATAATGATATTTTAGGGAATAAAGCAATTAATAATATTATTTGCCCACAAGAACTTGATTATAATGATGCTGTTAATGTTAGTAAAACATTACAAGTGCCATTGCACCGTGTTGATTTTATTAAAGAATATTGAGAATATGTTTTTAAACATTTTATTAGTGAATATCAAAAGGGGCGAACTCCTAATCCAGATATTTTATGTAATAAATATATTAAATTTAATTATTTTTTAAACTATGCAATTAATAATTATCATGCTGATTTTATTGCAATGGGGCATTATGCGCGGGTACGTTTCAATGAAGAATTACAAGAATATCAATTATTACGGGGAATTGACCGAGATAAAGATCAAACTTATTTCTTAAGTCAGTTGAACCAAGGACAATTATCAAAAACATTTTTTCCGTTAGGAAATTTAACAAAAAAAGAAGTTAGAGAAATTGCAATGACGCAAAATTTAAGCACGGCTAATAAAAAAGATTCAACAGGGATTTGTTTTATTGGCGAACGTGATTTTAAAATTTTTTTACAAAATTATATTCCAAATCAAGATGGTAATATTGTTGATATTGAAACAAAAGAAGTTGTTGGTCATCATAATGGGGTGATGTATTATACAATTGGTCAACGGCGTGGTTTAAATTTAGGTGGGATGAGTGAACCATATTTTGTTGCTGGTAAAAATGTTGAAAAAAATATTTTATATGTTGCAAAAAGTAGTGAAGAAAAATGACTATATTCAACTAGTTGTCTTGTTACTGATGTTAATTGAATTAATACTTTCCGTGAAAAAGAATTTAATTGTACAGCTAAGTTTCGTTATCGTCAAAAAGATATTCCTGTTAAAATAACCGTTTTAAATGATAACAAATGTCTTGTGCAATTTGCAACAACAGTAAAAGCAATTACACCAGGACAAGCTTCTGTTTTTTATGTTGATGAAGTTTGTCTTGGCGGTGGAGTTATTAATGATGTTTATTTAGATAATCAAAAATTATGATATTTATAGGAAAGGATTATTAAAATGGCTGAAAAAATACGGGGTTATTTAAAATTAATTGTTTTTGAATCTAATAATGGTTATCGGATTTGTAAATTTCAATTAGAAAATGATAAAACACATTTTATTTTTATTAAAGGATTTTTATCAGTTTTACAACCAGAACAATTATATGAATTATGTGGGGACTTTGTATATAATGAACGTTATGGTGAAAATTTTGAAGTTAAAGAAGTTCATAAACTTGCTCCGCGTAGTAATGATGAGGTCTTAAAATATTTAACTAGTAGTTTATTTCCAACAATTGGTGAAAAAGCAGCACAAATAATTATTGGTTATTATCAAACAGATGTGATTACTAAGATTAAAGAAAATTTATCAACCTTACATCAAATCCCAGGGATTAGTGTTAAACAAGCTAATATTATTGCAAAAGTATTTCAGTCAATGAGTCGTGATGATGAATTAAATCACCAATTTAATCAAAAAGGATTATCGCTACAAGTTTTATCTTTATTAAAAACAAAATATAATGTTGACCAGATTTATTCTTTATTAAAAAAAGATCCTTATTCATTATTATTAAAAGATAATATTGCTTTTAAAACAATTGATAAGATTTATTTATCATTTGAGCAAGAACCTTTTAGTAATATTCGAATTGGTTATTATGCCTGATATTTAGCAAAGGAATTTTGCAATAATAATGGTGATACTTATTTAACATTAAATGAATTAACAAAAATTTTACAAAAGCATTTTTCTTCTTTAACAAAAGAACAATTATTAGCAGGATTAAAATATAGTAAAGAAATTAAATTACTAATTTTTAAGAATGATAAAATTTATGTTGCAGAAGTATATCGTAGTGAAATAAATATTGCTGCAATGTTAGTTGGTTTGAACACAACTGACCAATATGATGATCAAAAATTAACAGAAGAGTTAGAGAAGTTAACAAATAAAAAACAAATTATTTATAATATGAATCAAACAAAAGCAATTAAGGCTGCCGTGCATTCTAATTTTTTAGTTATTATTGGGGGACCTGGAACAGGAAAAACAACAGTTGTTGATGGCATTGTTAGTCTTTTTAAAAAAGTTTACCAACAATCAAAAATTGTGTTAGCAGCACCAACAGGAAAAGCAGCAAAACGATTACGAGAAAAAACTGGTCGGAAAGCTTTAACAATTCATAAATTATTAAAATATGATGCTTTAACTAATCAGTTTTTTTATAACGAAAATAATCCTTTAGAAAATGATATTTTAATTTTAGATGAAGTTAGTATGGTTGATAGTTTGTTATTAGCACAAATTGCCAAAGCTAGTGTTAATTTGCGTAAATTAATTTTAATTGGTGATCCAAATCAATTGCCATCAGTTGCTTGTGGTGATTTGTTACGAGATATTATTCAAAGTGATGTTTTTAATGTTATTAAATTAGAAGAAGTTTATCGGCAAGAAGCTGGAAATGACATTTTAGAACTATCTTATGCAATTGAACAAGAACATTTTGAAGATAATAATTTATTTGATAAAAAAGATTTTACTTTTATTAATGAAACTGATTCGCAAGCATTATTAACAGTTCTTGGTGATTTATATCAAAACATTAGCAATCAATATGAAACAGATTATAATGCTATCCAAGTAATTGCTCCAATGTATAATGGTCCAGTTGGAATTAATGCATTAAATACTTATTTACAAAATCGAATGAATCATGCAGTAGGTCAAAAAGAAATTAAGATTGGACATCGTTTTTTTCGAGTTAATGATAAAGTTATGCAACTTAAGAATCGACCTGATTTAGAAATTTATAATGGTGATGTTGGCATTATTATTGATATTAAAAAAGATAAAAATTTAAATGATGTTATTTTAGTAAAATATGATAATGTTATTACATATACTAAAGAACTTTATTATGATATTACTTTAGCTTATGCTTGTAGTGTTCATAAGTTACAGGGCAGTGAATATGATAATATTATTTTTGTAATAACAAAAAGTTTTTGAATGATGTTAAAACGAAATCTAATTTATACAGCAATTACCCGTGCTAAAACTAAGTTGTATTTAATTGGTGAACCATCAGCATTTTTATATGGAGTTAATAATTTACCACAAAAGCGTCAAACAACTTTACAAGAAAAAATTAAAACATTTTTAAAAGAGCAATAGTTATAATATTTTACCTAGTTTTAATACTATCCGTAAAAAATTTAACATAAAACTTATTAATTATAAATGTATTGCAATGGTAGCAAGATCAGCAGGTTTTATTGCAAACATCTTTATCAAATTATGTCCTGGTTTGTGTTGTTATAATATGTTGTTATAATAATAGTAATGAATAAAGTAGTGATTACAAATGATACAATATTTTAAATCTTTACTATTTTTTACCTTTTAATTTATTTTTTTAAAAATATTTTTAAGATAGTTCTATCATAATTTAAAAAATCAATAAATTATGTTTTAATATTGTAAATTGTAAATATAAGTGTAGCAAAACTGTTATTAAGTAATAACATAAAAATAAGTTAAAAAACATCTTTAATAAAAAAAGTTTTCAATTAAAAATTAAAAACTTTTTTATAAAGATTAATTTTTTTTATTTTGCTATTTAAAATAAATATTGATTCCTATACATTTTAGAAAAGAGA
This sequence comes from Spiroplasma sp. ChiS, assembly GCF_002968355.1. Classification (NCBI taxonomy): domain Bacteria; kingdom Bacillati; phylum Mycoplasmatota; class Mollicutes; order Entomoplasmatales; family Spiroplasmataceae; genus Spiroplasma; species Spiroplasma sp. ChiS. The sequence continues at coordinate 5,985 of NZ_PUUH01000282.1, forward strand.
ACTAGCAACACAGCTAATTATACTAGGCGCAGAACCTTTCGCAATACCTTTAAGTATTCCGGTAGCGAATGCTTTTCCTGATTCTTTAATAATGACTTTTAAAGCAGAGTCACTATTTTCTTTAATTTTTTTCTCAAGCATCACCAAGCACATCAGCAAGAGTTTTATTTTTAAATGACTCAAAAATATTGTCTAAGCATGTTTTTTTCTCTTCTAGCTTATCTAATCTTGATTTTATTTCATCTATTTCTGCTATAAGATTTATTATTTGATTGTTTTGATTTAAAATTATTAAATCTTGAATATAACCATGTAATATTTCTATTAATCATAGTTTAAATTCTTCTTTCATTAAAATATCTTTATTATAATTTTTATCGTTTCTTTTTGTTTGTAATTCCTCTTCTTTACTATTAGATCAATTATCAAATTGTTTTGCTTTTTTCCGCTGTTAATAAAAATAGAGGATTTACATCAACTTTACCAACAAGACGAATTGCATTGTATTTTAATTTAATTCAAGTACAATAAGCGCAATTTGATGATGAAAAATAATAATTATGTCTGATTTTTAATTGTTTTCCATCAAGAAATAATTCTATATCAATATAAGAATTCTGAACGCAAAAAGCTCAGGTACTAATACAGTTAACAAATTTAGTATTTTTTTTCATTACTTGTATTTCTCCTTTTCTCAATATTGAAACTTTTTATTTAGGACCTATTTTGTATTATAATATATATGCAAACAAAATTATGAATTATTTTGTAAATTGTAAATAAAGAAAAAAGTTAATATATTTTAAAACTTATTGATTTAGCAGTGAAATAATTTACTTTTTTTTCATCAAACCAGTTTTTTGTTATATATGGGGGTGCTTAAAATTAATATTATAATAAATAACTTAATTTTAAGCAAACAGAGAAACATATATTTTATAGTTTTCATTAGTTTATATTTGAAATGTGTAATTAAAATCTCCTTTTTAGTTACACATTTTGCTTTTATTGAAAATACATTAAAAAAGTCAATTTTTATTGCTTTTTTTTAAAAAAAAGATATAGAAAGGAAATTAATTTAAAAATAATTGTTAATAATAAAATAATTATGATAAAGTGAAAAATGTAAATGATTTTTAAAATATTACTAATATTTTTAAAATAAATGACATTAATTTAATAAAATATAATAAAAAGAATTTTTAACATCGGCTAGCGATAAGAAGCCGTAATTATGATATTTAAGTTTTAAATTATTTTTTAAGTTATAATTAGAAAGTATGAATATAAATATTACGAAGGTATTTTAAATTATGAAAAAACTAATGAGTTTATTAGGAATGACTTTTTTAGCAACTGCAGGATTCAGTCCAATTATGAGTTGTAAGACGCCTCTTAAAGATGATAATAACAATGGTGTTGGAAAAGATATTAAAATTTTAAATAAAATTTCGCAACGTGCTATAAACAATTTTTCAGTTTATGCACGAACTAAAAATACAATTAATAGTACTGAATATCAAAATAAATTTGACAAGTTATATACAATGGTCAATAAAGAAACGGAAAGTAAAAAATTAAACCAAATGGATGAATATGTGAAGGATGATTTAGCAACACTAAAAAATGGTTTTATTGCTGTTTTTAATAATATTTGTAATGAGATTTATAATGACTATTCAAATTATTATCCTGATAGTAAACCAATTGAATTACTAAGTGATAGTTTAAATTATGAATTAACTTTTATTGATATGGCACAATTAAAAAAAATTTTAGATCGACCAGGATTAGAAAAAGTGAAAACAGTTAGATTAGATTTCCATTTTCAATTTAAAGCTAATTTTAAACTTTTATCAACAACTTCAGATTATGTGATTCAATATGTTATTACTGATAATCCAGAAGAAATGAAAGTTGTTTTAAATGGAATGGTTCAAAAAATTTCCAGAGTAATTGTTAATTTTTTCAATACATAAGGAGTTTTTCAAATTGATAAAGCGCCAGAATTTGCTAAAATTTATCAAAATTTTGATGTAAACTATACGGCTGGTTTTGCTAATTTAGATAAAATTATTTTAGAAAAGTTACAGCATAAAATTGAAAGTGATAGCGAATTACAAAAATTTGTAAAGAATATTAAATATAATTCTTCAATAACCTTGTTGAGTTTACTAACAAGTGCAATTAATAATACTACTAATGGTGTTGATGTTGTTTGAGAAAATACAGCCTCATATGTTTGAGCTGGAAAAGAATATCAACCTGATAAAATTACTCCAGAAAATTTTGTTAAGTTTTATCGTTCATTAGTTAATGTTTTTAATACTGGAGGGCAAAACTTACGATTAGCTGATTTTCATGTCAATTTTGTTAAAATTCAAGTAGCTGGTTTCCCACTATCTGGAGCAGTAATGAATGATGGTCAAACCTTAAAAGTTCAAGTTGAAATTACAGAATTAATTTAAAAAAAGCAAGATTTTCTTGCTTTTTTTAAATTAACGATAAAAATTGCTAGCATTAACGCTAGCGAATATGTAAATAATAAATCTGGTCCGTTCATTTTAAGGATAATTAGGATTAGTATGAGAATAATATGGGAGTTTGCTAATTATATTAATTATATTATTAATTATATTATAATTAATACATTATTCATTAAATCATTTACCATTGTGACTATATTTCTGATTACTACTAGCAAGGAATATAACAAAATTTAAAACTAATAAACCTAATTTATTTAATAACATTGCAAATGAATAACTGCTATTAATTAAAAAACTATTTATTATCAATTGCTTATTATTTGTTTTATTATATTATCGATTATTTTTATGGTGGGCTAGATTGTCGACTATTTTTTGGTTCTAATTGAGATTGAAAGGAGTAAAAATACTTAATAAGTAAGATCCATAAATATTATTTACAATTTTC
>NZ_PUUH01000283.1:0-8368 GCF_002968355.1 Spiroplasma sp. ChiS
TTGATTAATATTATTTTTAATTTGAATTTTATGATTTTCAATTGATTTTTCAAAATTAATAATATTAGTATGAATACGATTTAAAGCATCTTTAAATTCTTTAACTGGATCTAATGGTTCTTTAAAAACAATATCAATTTTAGTTAATGTTGATGGAATATCTTTTAAATGCACATCTTTATAACCAGTTGTATTATATTGATTACGATGTCTGTATATAAATTCTGCTAATTCTGGTCCATTTTCATCAATTCATTTTTTAATATTTAATGCTTTTAAACTTAATTCTTTAAAATCATCACCTTTAATTGCAAAAGGAAAAGAAACATTTTGAACTATATTTTTCATTATTTATCCTCCTCACTAGCAATATGAAAACAAATCATTAATAGTTTATTAATTTCTTTATCTTTTTCATCAAGTTTATTTTTAAGTGCTTCATTTTCTTCTTTAACTTTGTTAAATTTAATTGTTTCTGTTATATTCATTATTCATCCTCCTCAATAACAGTTAATTGGTCTAATTGTTGTTTTGTAATTTTAATATCTTCTAAATAAGCACCTTGTAAATTAGCACTATATAAATTAGCATCTTCTAAATCAGCACGATATAAATCAGCACCTATTAATTTAGCACGTCGTAAATCAGCCCAACATAAAACAGCATCTCGTAAATCAGCTTCTATTAAATCAACACCTCGTAAATCTAATGCTTCACTTGCTAAATATTCATTTATTTTTTGTTCTTCAACAGTTATTCCTGTTAAATCTTTAATTAAATCTTGTAATTTCTTCATTTTATAATTCCTCCAAATTCTTTTCCATAATTAATTTTTCAATATAGTCATAAGCACTTTCTTCTGAATGACATTCTTCTAATGCTTCATTAAATAAATCTTCTTCTGTATAAACTTTGCCATCTTCATCTTTTCACATACTATTTATTTACCTTTTTCATTCAATATCTTTTAAATCAATAATTGCCGTTGATAAGCCATAATTATTATTTTCAATTTTTTCTCGTACTTTTGCTTCTTCTAGTGTGTAATAAGCATAAGTAGATAAATATTCATTTTTAATAATTAATAAGTATTTTTTAGTCATAATTTAATTCCTCCTAATTCTTTTTATTTAATGCTCAATGTTCATCAGTAATTTCATTGTGTGTAAGGATATATTTATTTTGTTTATCACATTTAAAGCAATAACCTCAATATCTTTTTTTTAAGACAACTATTCTTTTTCATCTTTACCTCCTGATTATTAATTTTGGTAATTGTTGGTATATTAACTACAATGTTCTACAATTTGTAGTTGTTTGTATAGTTAAGACGCCATATAATTACATTTCTTCATCCGCACCATTTCAGGTCAAAGCGTTCAGTTTTTAAAATAAATTCACTCGCACCTTGAAGAACCTAATGCTAATCGCAAATTTATTTATAAAGTGACCATCTCAATATTTATTGTCGTTCGATGTTGACCTCGCACTTATCACSACTATCGCTTGTTAAAGCGTCTATTATTTCCRGACTGATTACYGTTGGGCTAGACCGCCTATGTGGAATAAAAACACTTAGTTATTTAAAATAACCGTCCCACTCTGCATTAAGTTGTTTTATAAAATCAAAKTTTTAACAAACCAGTTTCTCAWTCAAAGATAATTTTTKAATTTTCTAGTTTTTGATAAAATTGYTKTTGTGTTTTATCTTTTASYTTATTCAATAAATTTCTATGTTTTTCACAAGTTCATAAAACTTTATTTGATACAAATTCTTCGGTGATGAATGATGATAATTTATAACAATCATTAACATCACATATTTTTTGTTGTTTAATTATCATTACCTCCTTTTAGGAGTTGTTTTATTTCAAATAAAAAAACAACCCTTTAACAAGAGTTGTTTTTTTGCCGCTTCATCGTACACGATGCCTTTTAAAAATTATAAATATATAAAGATGCTGTCCTTGTTTTGAATCAATTAGTTATTTTAGGTTTTTTCAAATAAAAAAACCATTTTAGTAAATGGTTTTTTCAAATAAAAAAACCATTTTAGTAAATGGTTTAATTATTCTTATTTAATTTCTTTATATTTTTATACCCTACTTTTTTTATACAGTCGCCTTTTCCTGCAAATAATTAATTGTTGCGACATCAATAAATTTCATTATATACCCTTTTCTCGTTGTATCATCATCATTCAGTGCACTTAATAAACTATTTAAGAATTAATTTGACATCCCCCTGTTCAACACTGTTAAAACCAACAGAACAATTGTTTTTGAAATTTCATACCATCTGAACCCATTACATTTTGAACAAAATAATTTAAACCTAAAATGTTATCTTTGCGTTTCTTAACTTAATAATCTCTAATTCTTTATAACTTATTATTAAAAATTGTAAAATCAGTAACTGGTGAAGCATCAACAGGAGATAAAAAGTTATTTTTATCATATTCTTTTCTTTTGGTTGGATTTGATAAAATGTTATATGCTACTGGAATTTCATAAAATTTAGTTTCTGTATTTTTTATTTTTTCAAAATTAGTAGTAGAAGATACTTTTAGTATCTTATAATAATTTTTTGCACTAATTCTCCTTATATTTAAAAAATTTATTAATTAAGTTATATAAATTTATTTTGATAAGTAAAGAAACTTAATTTAAATTTTTTTCTTTAATTCTTAAATAGTTTTTATATTTGGACATATTATATTATAACAAAATTTAAATATTTTAGGAGTTATTTAATCCTTAAAAAAGAAAAAACAATTAATATTGTTTTTTAAGGAATGTTTTTAAAAATAAATTATAATTTTAAATAGTTACTATTTTTTAATTCAACAATAATTTTCTGGCAAAGATTATCAAACTGTGAATAGGAAAATGAATATCAATGCACATTTGTTAATTGGTGTTTAAACCATGTGATTTGTTTTTTAGCATAAACTTTATTAGCTTGAACCATTGCTGCTAATGTTGCTTCATATGAAAGCTCACCTTTTAAATAACGAATAATTTCTGAACAACCAATAATTTTCATACTTTGCTTTGTTAAATCATAATTACAATATTTATATGCTGCTTCAACTTCAACAAATAAACCTTGCTCTGTTAACCGTAACACCCGATCAAATAAATATTGATACAGTTCTGCTTTATCTGGTAATAACCCAATATGTTGCTAATTTTTCTCATAAAGCATAATTTGAAACATGTTCATATTCCTTTGTTTTTAATAAATCACAATCCTGATCAGAAAATTGGTAATTCTTTAATAGTGCATTAATATATAACCCACTACCAACAACAACAACAACAATTAGAATTTTATTTTTACTTCATAATTGGGCTAATATTTTTCGTCCCTGCTGTTGGTACATCTTAATGGAATAATTATCATTTAAATCAATTGTTGATAATAAATGGTGTGGAATTCCAGCTTGTTCAGATGGTGTTACTTTATTTGTTGCAAGATTTAACACATTAAAAATTTGGGTTGCATCAGCATTAATACATTCGCCATTAAAACGCTGAGCGATTTTAATTGATAAAGCAGTTTTACCACTTCCTGTTGGTCCAACAATTAAAATAACTTTTTTTCGCCACCATCAAAACCTCACTCATCTCTTTATAAATTTTATCGAATAATTTATTTTTTTCAAATTAAAAAACTAACATTCAACTGTTAGCCTTTCATTTATTTTTAAGATAACCCTGAACCGCTTTAAGTGCTTGGGTGTAGAGTTCCCTGATTTATATAGCGGTTAATAACCCCAAACACACCTTAACGTTATAATAAACGTAGAAAACTGTCCTTGCGGACAATTACATTTTATCACATTTTATTTCTTTTTAGCAAAAATAACAAATCTAGTTTATTCAATTCCTAATAAATTAGAAATTACAAAACTTCCAATTAAATAAATAGAAACTGTTCCATAAATATTTGCAATAACTAATTTAACTCCAATTTTTTGTTCAATTGGTAAAATTGGTAAATTTTAAAAAAGATTCTCATTACTATTAACAACAGGATGCGCATCAACAAAATGTTTAGTTCATTTTTCAGGATCTCAGACCGTAAAAGTTAAAGTAATTCCTGCAATATCAGGACTAATAATATTTTGAATATTTTCCTTATCATCTTCAGTGCTATATTCCTTTCAAATATTTTTTAATTGAACATCATAATTTGTTTGCACTTTTTGTAAGGGTAGTATATATTATTTTGAGGTTTTTAATAAAATTAAGTAATTAGAAACAAATTATGTCTCGCTTATGAATAAATGATAACAAAATTTATAAAAAATTCAACTTTTTTAAAAATTATATTTTTAATTGAATAAATAATTTTATAAAATTATGAATTTTGACACACTAAAAAGTACTTTTTAAAGTTATTACTAATTTTAAAAAGTTTTTTATTTATAAAGATAAAAATTGATTTTGAGATTGATTTAATTTAAAAATATTAAATTCAATTTTTTCTTTATTTTTATTAATTTTAACTTCATTAATTCTGCTATTAAGTCTTAACATTGAAGCAATTAACATATTATTAAATGTTTCTTTACAATATATTTTTGCACCACGCCCCTTAACAACCTTAATATAATGTGAAACATCACCTTCAACATGACAACCAATATTATATTCTAATGCTTGATTTTCAATACCATCTTTATTATTTTTAATTAATTCAATAGTTTCTAATAAAAATTTCTTTTTGCTGTCAATAACATAGGGTAAATGACAAATTAAAAAATCTAATAATGCTTCATAATTTCCAGTAAAAAAATATATTTTCTCTGTATAAATTATTTTAAATAGAAAGGAGAAATAAAATATAGAAGAAATAATAAATTCATTTTTCTATTTAATAAATTCATTTTTTACAAATGTGATACCATCTATTTTTTGATTATCATGAATGGTATCACCAATTAAAACAATTATTTCACTAATAATAATTTTAATAATAACATTTAAATTTATTATTTGAATTTTTAATAAATTAACAAATTTATAAATATTTTTATACAGAGAGAAAACCATAATAATACCTTAAATATAATTAAATTGATATTTTTACACTATATACTGCCTACAAGTTTTTAAGAGATAAACAATATAAATGTAGCCACTATTGGAGATATAGTCATATTTATTTCTACAGCTAACATTATCAATAATAACCAAATTTGTAGACAGTGTATAATGCAAAAATAAACAACAAAATTATTTATTCAACTCACATAAAAGCTAGTGTGCCTTAGCTAAGATATATAATCGATTATAATAAATATTAAAATCCTTTAACCATAACACGGAAAAAGTTTAAGATTTTAATAATACAAAATATAGCAAATGGAATTAATATAATTCACGCTTCACCTAAAAAAACCATTATCTCAGGTAAAATATTTGTTATACCTTCTTTAACTTTTCATAATGCACTAGTCAAACCCGTTCAAATACCAGTCATACCCTCAGTCATAGTTTTAGGTGTAGGTGCTGTTAAAAAATTAAACGCTGTTGTTAAATACATACCTAACATTATTTTTTATCCTCCTTTCTTGCAATTTCTTTTTTTTCTTTTTTTCTTTCCTCGAATTTGTTTAATTTTTTGATAAATTGATAAACCAATTCAAGCAAAAATCCCTAATATAATAACAACACTAAATATTGTCGTTAATCAAGTTGGCATATTACATCTCCTCTCTAAAAATATCGCGACACGCTTCGCGTGTTCGCTACGCTCAAAATAAACTATATTGAATAAATTACCGCTAATAAATTACGCGGATAATTTATTCATTTTCTTTTACATTATTAATTACTATCTTATTTACAGTATTAATAACAATATCTTTTCCATACTTAATTACTAAGGACCGCAAAATAAAATAATGTTTTTTTTCAATAAAAAATCAACTCCTTTCAAAGTTGATTTGTTGCACTTCGATTACACGATGCCTCGCTTAAGTCTTGATAAATACCACTTGTTATATTCTCAATTTTATCATCAAGTTCTTTTTCTTGTCGAAGTTGTTTTTGATCACTTAACAATTCCTTAAATAAACCAATAACTTCTAAATGTTTATTAATTTGCTTTAAATTATGTAAATTATTTATTACTTCTTCAATATCATTATAAATATTAAAATCCTCTATAAGTTCTTCATGGATATCATCTTTTGATTTTGCTTTATAACAACTAATAACTACCATACTTCGTGCTGATGCTAATTACAATAATTTATTAGTTGATAAATAAACCTTAAGAAAATTATAACACCTTTTCAATTGCTGCTAATAAATATGCTTTTAATTTTGTTTGTGTTTCATATGTATTTTGTAAAGTATTTGTAAAATTTTGTGCAGAAATTGGGGGATAATTATTAATTCCACTTTTATAAGCGTACTGTAATATTTTTACCATCTTATCAAACAAAGTATCCTTACTATGATTATCAGTCGTATTATGTAAAAAATCAACTAAATCTTGTGTAACTCATTTTGTTGTTTCAATTCCCGTTCATGATGGATGGTCAAGGGAAGTTTGGTCAGTATTAATTCAACAATTATTTGTCTGTTTCGTATTATCTCATATATTATTTTGTGCATCATAACCATATTCTGATGAATAAATATTTTTTAACGCATCAAAAGTTGAAGTAGCAATTTGTTTTAAAGCACTAGTTACAACATAATCTTCGTTATAAATTTTCGATTGTTCGGTATCAACACCGACTATTTTAGCATTCGCTTTGTTAACTTTAATTTGATTAATTGTATCTTGAACTTGTGCGCCAGCAACTGGAAAAATAATTTGAGCCCCACGTGCTAATAATTCATCACTAATAATTTTGCCATCTCCAGCTTGAAATGATTGGGAAAATCATGATTCATTTTGCTTTAAAACATTTTGAACTTTAACAATTGATTGCAAAGTTGTTATTTTTGGATTAATATTTTGTACTTGTTTTAATATATTGTGTTTTAAATTATTTCATTTACTATTTATTGAAGAATTAATAATGGTATTAAACAAATCAATTCCAACTAAAAAACCTCACATATAATTTGAAACAGCAACTGGATTATCCATCCCGCCATAACTTCCTACTTTTAATTGCCCATTATATTCGTTTTGGTGCGCATTTAAATAAATACTTGTTGCTAAACTCGCATAAAAACCTGAAGCTTCAGCTTGATAAGTAATTCCAATAATATTTTTTGCTAATGGTGCCTTCTGGTCCATATTAAGATGGACATTTTGACTACTTCCATCAATATAAATAATATTATCAACTAGTCCCGCTGCTCAACCAAGAGTATTGCCGTGGTTGAAACCAGGCAAAACTAACGTTTTTGCTCCTGCAATTGAAGATGTAATATAAGCATTTTTATAATCACCAGGATTTTGACTAACTGATTCAAAGTAACTTGCTCGTCAGTTTGAATTTTTTCAATCTTGTGGCGGAGTTGTCTGTTTTTTTTGTGCAAAAACATATTTACTTGCTCCTTCTCATGCTGCTTGATTAAAAGCAAGATCATTTATAGTTCCTCCATCAGTAATAACCCAAATACTATTATCAAAATTATATTTTTTTATGCAAGCAAAAACACTGCTCACTGAAGTGCCAATGATACTTATCATCATTAAACTTTGTAAAATTCTTTTCATATTTTTTGCTCCTTTTTACTTAATGTTTGTAAAAACAAAAAGATTAACCTGATTCTTTTATTAAAATGAATGGTTAATGTTTAAAAAGCAAAAGCATTAACCTATAGCGTCTTCTTCCAATGGTAAGACGTAGAAACACTAGACCATATTACTAGTATATACAGATATATAATTTATTTTTATACTTATATCATAACTTCTTTTTTACCAAAAAGCAATTAAAATAAAAAAACAACCCGGGTGAGATTGTTTTTTAGGGTATCCATGAAGTATAAGATAATATAATACAAAGTATGGTCATATTGATAGGGCTAAACTTGTGCTGTTTATTATTAATTTAATAAAAGTACAATTCTTATACTTCCCTAGACATTTATTATTATATATTTCAAAAAAAAAAATTCAATAATATTTAAATAACTTTTTAATTTTTGTTAAATTTGCAAATTGTAATATAAAGGGCAACAAATTAATGAAAAAATAATGTTATTAATACTATTAAATTATCGTCTTTACTTTAATTGCTACATTTAATAGTCATATTAAATACTATTTTTTAATACACTTCAACTTTATCAATTTTCAAATTTGATCAAACATGATACAAAGCTAAGAAAGAAAAAGTATATGATACTATTTGTATCTTTAAATATTCTCCTTCAAATCATAAATT
>NZ_PUUH01000284.1:0-46900 GCF_002968355.1 Spiroplasma sp. ChiS
ATAGGTTTAATAGGTTTATTACAGATGGACGCTAAATATTTTGTATCAAGTAAATTTCCAGTTGATAAAAAGTATTATGTTTATGATTTTATTGATGAAAAAAACAAGATTAGCATTAGGATATGTTTATGATAAATTGAGTATTGATAATGCTATTGCTGCTGTTAAAAAAGCAATTAGTGATTTTAAAAATATATTTGGTGTTAAAATAACACGAATTAGAACTGATAACGGTTCTGAATTTATTAATAATTATCGGAATAATCAAAAAAATACTGTTAAAGAAACTAATTTTACTCAATTTTTAAAAGATAAAAATATTTTTCATCAGACAACACCGGTTCGTTCTCCACAGTCAAACGGTAAGATTGAAAGATTTCATCAAAATTATACTAAATTATTTGTATTTGAAGAAAAAATATTAAATGCAGTTAGTTTATAGAATAAATTAAATGATTATTATTATTTTTATAATTTTGAAAGAGTACATAAGTCTTTAAATTTTCAGACACCATTTAATTTTTTGAATAGTTTAATTAAATAATTTGCGAATTATTATTTTTTGTATTTAAACTAATTTTTAGTTTGTTTAATTTTATATTTTTTATTTATTTATTTTATGATATTTTTTTATTATAAATAAATATTTTTATTATTTTTGTTATTTTCTTGTAATCTTTAAAATGTGTGTGGTATAATTTATTTTTTATAATTCCGTGAAAAGTTAAAATCACCTTGTAAAACATTAAAACTATTTTTATCAACACCACGTCAATCTTTAACTACTTTTGGCGCCACATCATATTGATAAGATAAATTATAAGTGTTGCTGTTAGTGCCATCATAATAAAAACGTACTGTGATGTCAATTTTCGGTAAGGTTAACAATTTATCTTGATATACTTTATTATTATTCCCCCGCAAAGTTCCATTAATAGGTACTTGTTTTGCAAAAACTGTTCCTTCAATTGTAGAAGTATTATGTGTAACCCCAACAGTAATTTCTTTCACAATATTGTCAATTTTAATATCGGGATTATTTAATTGCTTTAATAAATAATCTTTTAAATTTGCTTTAATAACTCCACTTTGATTTGTTAATCGGCGATCAATTTCTGCTTCAGAATCATCATATTGAACTTTTTCAATAACATTTTTAACATTTGCCCCTAAATCAAAAGCTTGGAAATTAATTGAAGTATTAGTGTAACGTTGTTGGTCATAGTAAATTTTAGTTGGACTACGATAAATATTATTTCCCAAATTGTTATTAATATTTAAAAATTTAATTTTAACTTCATTATAAAAAATTTGATGTTCTGAACCTCAAACATACTGGCTATTATCATTAGTAACATAATTAAAGTTATCAGCAATATTATCAGAATCAACGCCCATTTCTTTCACAAATCCTCGATAAGAATTTACTCGTTGGTCAATCATTGCATCAGTAAGAAAAGTATTTTCACTGTTTCGATCATATAAATCATAACTATTTTTGACATTTTCAAATATCGGCATTGTAATTCCAATTTTAGTAAAAATATTAGCAATTGCTGAGTAATTTTTATCATGATAATTAAAAAGATTAGCACCAAATTGTTGTAATGAACTAAATTTTTTAGAATCATACTTAATATTTAATGTTAAGTCACTGGCAGATGGCGTTCCAATAACTGGTGCAAAAGAAACACCATCTTTATTTACAATTTCTTCATTAATAAAAATACTATTATCTGGTTTTGCAATTGGATAATATTCACTTAAAAGACTATTTAAAATTAATTCATTACCACTGTCTAGTCTAATATTATATTTTTGCACTAAATTAATAATTTTTTGATTGCTAATTAAATTTAAAAGTTGACTTAATGTTAAAGCAACTGGGTAAACTCCTTCTACTGTATCATATGTATAATCAAATGTTTTCTTTAAATCAATATAATAACCAGCAAAATCAGTCGCAATTAATTGCAAAGGAAAACGAACTTTATATGTAAAGAGCCCTTGTTGAGAATCCACTGGAACAACTGTTACCAAACCATATTTATCATCACCATCATTATATGGATAAGATAAAATTTTTGGTCGCAAAACTAAATTCAAGATATTATTTTGATAAATTACTTTGGTTCCTGATAAACTAGCACCTGTTCCCTTTAGCATTGTTTCAACAATACTTAAATTATCTTCAATTCAATTACTTTTTGCAAAAATATCTTGAATAATTTGAATATTAGTTAAATTAGCATAAATATCAATTCCATCTTTTTCACTGACATTAAACTGAACATAACTAGTTAAATTCTCTGGTTTTGCAACTCCATTAGAATCAACTAATGTTTTTGATAATTGTGAATTAACCATCTTTGTAATTTTATCATCTAGCAAAATAGCATTTGCTCATGGATTTTTATTATGATAAAAAGAAGCAGCAATAATTGAGTAAATAACTCCACCTAACCCAGCAATAATTGCTATTATTGCAATAATAGCAAAAAGATTTAAATTTGTTTTCCGAGAAATTTTTCGCCGAACTGGCTGAATTGTTACTTCCACGACATTATTATTGTTATCTTCTTTATTCATTAATACGGTCTCCTCTAATATTTATTATATTTTTTTGTTTAGATGATTTTAAATTTCTTCTTGTTCTTGTTCTTCTAAAACAGGCTTTTGAACATAAATATGTTTCTTTTTTTCCTTTAAATTATTTAAACTATACTTTTCTTTATTATATTTAATTGTTTCTAATTCAACAAGGCGTTCACGTTGTAATTCTAAAGTTGCTAATTTTGTTTCTACTTTTTTCATTTGTTCTTCATCTGCTAAATACTCAAATTTTTTTCGTAAAATCCATTGTTTTTTTACTTCACGTCAAAGTGAAAAATACGACGAAAAAATTACGACCAGACAAATAATAAGCAAAGTAAAAACAACAATAAAATAATTATTAATAGTATTAAACATATTTATAAAAATTATTGCTAAAGCAAAACATGTTATGTAATATATTGTTGCAAAAATAGTTGAAATAATAATTCAGCTTTTAAAACTAGTTGCTTTTTTTAATTTTAAATATGGTAAACCAATAAAACAAAAGAAAAAAACAGCACAAATAAAACCAGCAATTCCAGCAATAATATAATGTAATTCATAAGTTCGATGTGAAATAACACCCGTTAGATTCTTAATATTATTATAAGCCATTGCACAACCAGCCCCAATAAAATAACCCATAAAAGTTCCTAAAATTGAAAAACTAAGAACTAATAAACGTGCTGCAACTTCAATTCGTGTGTTTCATTGCAATGCTAATTCGTCTCGTTTTGAACTAATTTTTGTTAACATAATAGTTTTTCTCCTTACTCTCTCAGCGCCCTAATTTGATTTGCTATTTCATTTTCTAACTTTATTTGGTATTTTTTGCGATCACTTTTTAAAAATAAGCAACCCAATATAAAACAACAAAAAGCAATAATCGCAAATGACGGTAATATAAATGGATTAATATTTAATCCAGCAACTGAATTCTTAACATAAACAAATTGTAAAATGGCTAACCCAAGAACTGAAAAACAATTAAGATTACCAACAATACTAACAATAATTGTTCAAATATTAACAGTTTTTAATGTTTTAGTAATTAAAATTGGAATTGTGATAAAAAAGAATGTTGCAATTCATAAAATAGCTAATAAAATAATTATTCCAATTACAATTGGTTGACCAATTGTTACAATTTGATCAGTAAATGGAGTTTTAAATTTTGATAATAAAGAGATAATAAGTTGTGCTCCTACTTGCCCTAATGTTGGAAGATATATTAGTGCAACTACAATTAATAATAATTGTGAGAAGACAATTAAAGTTCTTGCTATTGTTTCACTCTTAGTAGAGAAATAATATTTACTTGCTTCAAGGTTGTATTGATAAGGTAATGGCCGAATTTGCTGTTTTCGATTTAATTCATATTCTCCTAATGATTTTACTGTTTTATCAATAACAGTTTTATCTAAATTTTTTAACACTGGCAGACGATTATCAACAATGAACTGCATTGTTTTCACTACTTTTGCTGATTGTTCTTGATTTATTGTTTTACTATTTTTTGTTTTTTTCATTAAAACACCTTCCTATTCAACTATTTTTAATTTAGAACTAAAATCTAAACTTTCAGCAACAGCAAGGTTAATTTGTTTTTGCTGACGAATTGCTGATAATCATAATAAAAAACTACCTCAAAATAATGTTAACATACAAATCTCAGACATAATTACCCCTGGTAAATTTAATCGAACAGGAATATAAAGATATGCAATAATGCTTAATCCTAACATTAGAAAAACAAAGATGCATCCAACCGTATTAAAAATAATTCCAGTTACCTTTAGAAGCTTAATATTACGAACAATTAGCGTTGGAATTACAAAAATTAAGGAAAAGAGAATTCCAAACAAAGCAATAACAATGGTAAGACCACGAAAAACACCATCAGCTAAACCAAAATTATTAAAAACTGCAGGAATTGGTAATTTACTAGTTACAATCATTGCTAAAGAAGCTGATACAATAATAATTACTCCCAACATAACTGCTTGACCTATTAAAATCATAATTCTAGCAATAATTTCCATTGGCGTAGTAAAATACATTCTCGTTAACCGAATATCATTTTTTTGAAAATCTTGTGTTGCTTTTTCCATCAATACCACCTAATTTAATAATTTTTCCCTCTTTTACAATGATTATAGCATTTTTTTAAAAAAATACTACCCCCCTTATTAAAAGGAAAAAAACTCTTCTTTTTTGAAGAGTTTTAAGGTTGATAAATTAAATTTATTTTTAACATAAATGAACCATTAACGAATTGGCCAGATGATGTTTTAATGTTAATAATTAATTCTCGTTGTGAATTACTTTCTGTTGGAAAATTAAATTGTTCAATAAATTCTTCCGTTGCTGTATCATAAGATAATAATTGTCATAAAATATTTCGTTGTTGTGCTTTTAAGTCTGGATTTTTTATGATTCCATCATATAGTATTGTATTAACCATATTTTTTACCAATTCTTTTTTATCTTCTGATGTTGTTGGTAAACTACGAATAAATATTGGTAACATTGAACTTGTTAAATTAAAATCAAGATTAATTGGTTCACTTGCTGTTAAATTTAATTTAACAGTCACTTGACCTGTATAAATAGCATTGTTTCTAAATGAAAACTTCAACTCTAATGGAATTTTATCATCACTACTATTTGCATCATATTTATTAATTGCTTCATCTATTTGTTGATAAATTGCTTCAAAGTAATTTCAATCAGTTTGAATTTTTGAAAGACCAAAAACTTGTTCATCTTTAGCAGTAAATATTGAATTTTTAATAATATCACCTCAAATTTGATGAACTAAATAAGACACTTGATTATCTGAACCAAATTGTTTTCTTGGCATAAAGTTATAAGTTTTATCGGATAAATCAATTATGGCATCTTTTTCTATCGCTTTATTAACCATCTTAATTTTACCGTGAACAGTTATTTTAAAGTCACCACCAACATCCTCTTGTTTTCCAGAAATATTAATTGCATAAGATTTTCATTCTTCACTGTTTTCAGCGTCTCGTAAAGCATTGCTTAATCTATCTAGGTCTTCAAGCTTAAAATTCACTAAATCACGTGATAAATGCGGATTTCATGCTTTATTATTAATAAGTTTATCTCATACTAAATGTAAGACTGAATCTGTTGTATGATTATCACTTTTAACTAATAAAATTGGGTCTAATTCTAATAAACCAGGATCAATACCTTGATTAATTAATTTTAATCTAATTTTAACATCGCCTTTAAACATTGGATCAGTGTTACGATTAATTGCACACAAAGTAACTGTTTCTGTTCGCCCAATATTAGGTCAATTCTTACTAAATATTGTTTGTCAATCTGTTGTATTAAAATTAGTTAATGCTGGGCCACCATTAATGTTTGCTTTTCGCATTGCTAATTTTCAAATTCAATCTTTATCAACATTTGGCCGTTCTTGTTGAGTTACAACAATTGGAATTGATAATTCTATTGTTGATGGTAATTCAATTTGGTCTTTAAAAATAAACCCATCAACTCTCATATAATGATGAATGTTTTCATTATTTGGTGTTGCTAAAAAATTCAATTGTGTATTGCCACCAATATCTGGTTCTATCACATCACTTCATTCAACTTGATAGTCATTATAATCACTTGAAACTCCATGATCATCACTAAATTGTTGTTTAACTTCTTTTCACACTAAATCATATAACAATGTTGGATCTAAGTTATTTTGTTGTAATTTCAAATTAATTATAGCACGATAACTGATAATGTTTAAGTTGAATGTAATAATTGTTCCACTAAAAAGACTTGTTGGCGTATTTGCTTTTCCATTATATTCAGCAAACATTGTTACAGGTAACTTTGTGTTATAAACGCTTGGTAAATCAAAACCTGAGATATCATAAGTTTCTATATCAATTGGTGTTTCTGGTTTAAAACTACCAACTGCCTTTTCCCAAATATCATTATATAATTCCTCAACATTTTCATATTTTGTTACATCTCACACATTTTTTAAGTTAACAGTTTGACTAATGTCCATTGACAATTTTTTAACTAAAGTAAAACGAATGGTAATCGAACCAATATATGGAATATCTTCATCTTGGCGAACAGTTAAAACAACATCTCCATTTTGTGGCGTATTAGCAGCAGTTGGTTTTACCATATTTTCCGCATCAGTAATTTCAAAAAAATCTAAGGATAAATCTTGAGAAATCCTTCCTTCACTTTTTGCATGATTAAATATTGATTCTTCTACAGTCATATTGTCATCAGTAACAATAACATTATTAGTTAAAGTGAATTCTGTTGAAATATTTTCTCTTCCAGCAATTTTTGGTGGAGAAATTGTTCCGCATGATATAACACTAGTTATCGAAGCACTTGTAATCAGAAATGTTGTTAAAAGTGTTAAAATTTTACGCATTTAAATACCTTCCTTTTCAAACATTAATACTTACTATCATTATATACACTTTATATACATTTTTATATTTTATACATAAATAATTAATGTTAAAACGGAAAGTAATTGCTTGGAAATTTTGTCGAACATGTCGAACATTTTCTTTCTTTTTTAATTCTAATTTAATATCAATAACAGTTAAATTACTATATTCTTCTTCACTTTTTGCTTGCAATGCATAAAATCATTCATTAAAAGTAGCAGCAGCATTATGATAATTATTTAAAGGTGTAAATGTTATAATATCTTCTGCAATCGCCTTAGCATAATCTATTTCTAATACATTATCACTAATGTTTAAATTGTTTCCTACCTTCTGACTAATATTTTGGATAAATTCTCATGTGCGATTAACAATTTGGTTTTGTAGCATTGTTTTGAATGAAGTTATATCACCTGGAATATTTGAAACATCAATGTCAATATAATTTAATGGCTTCTGTGCGCCATACAAATTAGCACTTCAATATTTTGTAAATAAAGTATTTCGTTTCTGTTTATTACTAATTGAATAGGCATCACGATCGCCAGGATTAACTAAATTAGTAATTGAATGTAATGATGGTTGATCAATTATTACATAGTCTGATTTTTTCGCTTGATTGTTATTAAAATTAATTGTTAAATCACCATTTTCTTGAATTGTTCTTTTAACAACAGTATAATCTGCTTTCTCAATTATTCCATATGATTGAAATGGTAAAATATTTCAATCATAAACTCATTTATATTTTGATCCATTAGGATTGCTCAAAACATCTTCTTCCAATTCTCTAATTACTGTTGATAATGAATATTTACCATTTAAAACATCTTTAATTTCTTGCCCCAATCGATTTACAATCACATTTTTAATTGTTTCACCTTGTGGTAAAAACATAAAATAAAATTGCTCTGGCTGATTAACATTTAAACGTTTTGGTTGAAGATGTTGATATCAAATTTGTCAATCTGTTGGTACAAGTTCTGTTGGTAACACTAAACCACGATTTTGTGATGTTTCTAAAATGTTAATTAAGAAAATTAATAATTGTGGAATATATTTACCATTAATCTGAGTATCTGTTTTTGCAAAACTTTGCTCTGAATCACCTTTTTTATATACTGATTGAATTACCCGATTAATATCAAGCATGTAATGTGTACTATCAATAAAAGTACTTGGAAACAGTTGGTCATTTGGATTAACACTTGAAATAGCAAAATTACTATATGGATTATAATCGCCAATAAATTCTTTATCATTTCCTTTATTTTCTGCATAAAAAGCAGCAAAACGTTCTTTATAAGCAGCATAAACTCTATCTGCTAACGCTAAACTATCATTAGTACCATTAATCATAATATTATTAGCTTGTTCACCTAGAATATTTGTTTGTTTTTCTCAAACTATTGGTTTTAAATCATCTTTGTTTCTTGTTTCTCCTAATTTAAAGCTTAAAAAGTTTGATAAAAATCCTTCATTACCAGCAAATAATGTTGGCATTCAAATTAAATTTTTTTGTAGTACCCCTTGGTATTTGATTTTTAAAAATAATAAATTTTTCATTAAATTAAATTGATTTTGCTGCACATCAGCAAGACTTAACCGCTGTGTGCCTCGTGAATCAGTAAAAATATCTAAAATTTGAATTTGATTAGGCTGATTATATTTATGTTTAAAAAAGATATTATTTGCAATATATAAACTAGGTGCTTTTTCAAAAATTAAATTATAAGCATATTCTAATCGTAATGATCTTGCACGAACACGAGTTTGTGCAACTTGCCCACTATTAGGGTCAGGAGGAATTTCATAAGTTTCAAAGACTGGAGTTGTTATTGTATTATCTCGCAATTCTGTTTTTGCAAAGTTAACTTCAAAATAATCTCCATCATTAACATCGGGCAAGGGCCCATCGGTTTCAATACCACCATAATTTAAAATATCTGCTAAAAATGCCACGGCAAAATAAGCAGAGGGAATTAAAGCGCTAAGGTATAATACAGCACAAATTGCAGCAACTCATCCCTTTTTACGTGATGCTACAGTAACATTTTTTGTTAAATTATTAAGTTTATGTCAACTGCCTGGTTTTCTTGCCATTGAAATCTCCTTTAGTAAACTTTATAGACCGATTTAATGGGTTTATTATAACAAAATTAATATTAAATGAAAAGCAGACTTTTCAAACAAAATTAATCTTTTTAGTTATTATTTTTAAATAAAAAAAGTTAATTCTGTAACTTTAAATATGAATTGCATGGCCTTCTAAACCATGGGCAACTTCCATAATAATCTCTGATAGCGTCGGATGTGGGTGAACTGTTTTTGCCAATTCATGAATTGTTCCTTCTGTTTCCATACAAGCAGTAATTCCAGAAATCATATCTGTTGCTGTTGCAGCAACAATATGAGCTCCTAAAATTTCACCATATTTTGGATCACATAAAATTTTAACGAAACCATCAGTTTCTCCGTCAGCTATTGCTTTACCATTTGCTGCTAGTGGAAATTTAAATGCTTTATAAGCAATTTTATCTTTAATTGCCTGCTCTTCAGTAATTCCAACTGTTGCTACTTCTGGGAATGAATAAATGCAAGAAGGAATTCTATTATAATTCATTTTTACATTTTTTCCCTTGATATTATCAATTACTAAAATTCCTTGTGCTCAAGCAGCATGAGCTAGCATTGCACGCCCCACAACATCGCCAATTGCATATACACCAGGCAAGTTTGTTTTACATTGCTCATCAACTTCAATGTTTTTTCGCTCTCCAATTTTTAGTCCAATGTTTTCAAAACCAGTTGTTACTGGTGTTCGACCAACTGAAACTAAACAATAATCTGATGTTAGTTTTACTTCTTTTCCTTCACTATTATCATAAATTACTGATTTACCTTTAATTGCTTTAATCTTAACTAAAGTTTCAATTTTTACCTTATTTTTAATTAACAATTTTGTTAATTCTTCACGAATGTCTTTATCTAATAACTCTAAAATAGTGTCTAAACCTTGTAAAATTGTTACTTCGGTTCCTAAACGATGATATAAACAAGCAAATTCAATGCCAATAACACCACCACCAATAATAATTAATTTTTTTGGAATTGTTGGTAATGATAAAGCTTCTGTTGATGATATAACATAACCAGCTTTTTCAGCTTGTTCAAAAGCTGGTAATGGTAGCCTACGCGAAACACTTCCTGTTGCAATAATTAAATTAGCACATAAATAACGTTTCCCAGCAACTTCAACGGTATTTTTGTCAATTGCTTTCGCTTCGCCTTTAATTAGGTCAACTTTATTTTTTTTCAATAAAAATTCAACCCCTTTTGTTAATTGCGTCACTACTTTTGCTTTTCGTTCTTGCATTTTTACTCAATTTGGGGCGACTGCTGCTTTTGCAACATCAATACCATAGTTGTCAGCATGTTTCATCATATCATATACTTTACTACTTTTTAACAACGCTTTTGTTGGAATACAACCAACATTTAGACAAACACCACCATAATATTCCTTTTCAATAATTAGTGTTTTTAAACCTTCTTGAGCTGCTTTAATCGCTGTAACATAACCACCTGGACCTGCTCCAACAATAATTACATCATATTTGTTTTCCATTTCATAACCTCTTCTCTTACAATAATAATAAAGCTGGTGATTCTAGTAATTCTGTTACTCGTGCTAAAAAGCGACCACCATCAGCACCATCAATTAAACGATGATCAATCGTTAACGATAATGGTAAGATTGAACTTATTTCTATTTCATTATTTTTATTAATAACTGGTGCCTTTTTAATAATTCCAACTCCTAAGATTGCTACTTCTGGGAAATTAATTACTGGTGTAGCAAATTCAATGCCCGCTGACCCAAAATTAGTAATTGTGAAGGTTCCATCTTTCATTTCATCAGGTTTTAATTTACGCTCACGTGTTTTTGTTGCTAAATCATTAATCATTTTTGCAATTTGCATAATATTTAACTGATCAACTCCTTTAACAACAGGAACCATTAAACCAGTCGGTGTGTCAGTTGCCATTCCAATATTATAGTAGTCTTTAAAAATAATTTCTTGTTGTTCTTGATCATATGCTGCATTTAAAATTGGAAAATCTTTTAAAGCAATTGCACAAGCTTTCATAAAAAAGGGCATATATGTTAACTTAACTCCTTGTTGTTCTGCTTGTCCTTTTAATTGTGCTCTAATTTCAATTAATTTTGTTACATCAATATTTTTCATTAATGTTGCCTCAGCAATAACAGTTTTTGACAAAGTCATTTGTTTTGCAATTGCTTTACGAATTGGTGACATTGCTTCGCGACGAACAGCACCTGTTGCATTAATTTGCGGAATATTAATTGGCAATGTTGATAAAGTAGGGCCTGTTGTTGTGCTTTTTGCCCCTTGGACTAAATCAGCTTTCATAATCTTACCGTTTTGTCCTGAACCTTGAATTTTTGTTAAATCAATTTTTAAATCAGCTGCCATTTTTCGCACAATTGGCGTTGATAACACATTTTTATTACTATCAACATTAGCACTACCATTGTTTGGTAAATGACGTGGCGCTAAAACGGTATTAGAAATTGATACTGCACCAACTACTCCTGCTGCTTTTTCCTCTTCAACTGGTACTGTCGTTGGTTGCTCTGATGTAGCTGGTGCTGGACTATCACCAGCAGTGCCATCATCAATTTCAACTACGACATCACCAACATAAATTGTATCGCCAAGTGCCATATTAATTTTGCTAACAATACCATCACATGGCGCATAAATTTCCGTATTAACTTTATCAGTTTCAACGGCAAACATTTCATCTCCGTCTTTAATTTTGTCACCAACTTCAATCATAATTTTGGCCACTTTTCCTTCTGTTAATCCTTCTCCGATATCGGCGAATTTAAATTTAACCATTTTTACTTTCAACTCCTATCTAAAATTGGTAGTTAACTAATTCTTTAATTTTAACTACAATTTTTTGAACTGATGGTTGATGATAATGCTCACCACGATCAAATGGAATAATAATATCATAACCAGTTACCCGTCCCGCTGGGGCTTTTAAATATTCAAAACATTTTTCATTAACAGTTGTAATAACTTCTGATGCAACTGAAAATGAACGAACAGCTTCATGAACAACTAGAATTCGCCCTGTTTTTTTAACAGATTCAATAACAATTTCACGATCTCATGGTTGAATTGTTCGTAAATCAATTAAATCAACATTAATAGGGAATCCTTCTTCTTTTAATTGTGCTAAAGCTTTTTCACATTCACTAACTTGTACTCCATAAGTAACAATTGTTAAATCATCTCCTTCTTGAATTTTATAACCTTCACCAATTGGTAAAGTATAATATTCATCAGGAATTTCTTGTTTAAAAGCACGATATATCTTCGTTGGTTCTAAAAAGATGACTGGATCAGGTGATTCAACAGCTGCTAATAATAATCCTTTGGTATCATATGGCGTTGACGGAATAACTACTTTTAGACCTGGATTATGCGCAAACATTGCTTCAACTGCTTCAGAATGATGTTCTAACGCACGAATTCCTCCACCCATTGGCATACGAACAATTAATGGACAAGTAAAACGACCGCGTGAGCGATTACGTAATCGTGCAACATGCGTAAAAAGTTGTTGAAACGCTGGATATGAAAATCCTTCAAATTGCATTTCAACAATTGGTTTCATTCCATTAATAGCCATTCCCACCGCTGTTCCAACTAATGTTGCTTCTGCAATTGGTGCATCAAAACAACGCTCTTCACCATATTTTGCTTGTAGACCAATGGTAACACGAAAGACTCCTCCTTCAAAACCAACATCCTCACCATAAATCACAATATTTTGATGTTTTTCCATTGCTAAATCTAAAGCATGTGTTAATGCTTGGATATTATTTACAACTGGCATTAGTGGTGTCCTCCTTTACTTGGATATTTTGCAAAAAATGCTTCGACTTCTTGATATTGTTCCTCTAAGAATTTTGGCATTTCAGCATAATTGTAAGCAAAAATATCACGAATTGAAACAGTATTGTTTGCTTCTACTCATGCAAATTCATCTTTAATAAATTTATCTTGTTCAGTATCTAATTTTTCTTGTTCTTTTTCTGATCATTTTTTTTGCTTAATTAAATAATCTTTTAAACGAATTAATGGGTCTTTTTTTAATGCTTCTTGATGTAATTTTTCATCACGATAAACCTTAGGATCATCAGCTGAGGAATGTGCTCCAATTCGATAAGTACTACATTCAATTAATGATGGTCCTTCACCTTTACGAGCAAATTTAATAGCTTCTTGCACAGCAGCATAAACTGCAAAAAAATCATTCCCATCAACTAAAATATTACGCATTCCAACCGCAATACCTTTTACTGCAAAGTTTATTGCTTTTGTTGCTTTACGACTAGGAGTTGAAATTGCATACTGATTATTTTCCACAATAAAAATTGCTGGAACTTCATGTAACTTAGCAAAATTCATTGCTTCATAAAATTCTCCTTCTGAAGAACCCCCATCACCGGTTGTTGTAATAACAACACCATCGCGTTTATTATATTTTTCAGAAAATGCTAATCCAGTTGCATGCGAATATTGTGTTGCAATTGGAATATTAATAGGTAAAGTATTAATTCCTTCTGGCATGTAACTTCCCATTTCATTTCCACATCAATATAACATAATATTACGCATTGGAACACCTGTTGCTAATCAAGCAGCATTATTTCGATATGCTGATGAAAATCAGTCTTTTCCTTTAATAATTTGCATTCCATATGCCACTTCAGTTGCTTCTTGTCCAGTTGATGAAAGAAATGATAGCATTCTTCCTTGTCGTTGAATTTTATTTTGAAAATCATCTTGGCGACGTGATAAGCACATTAATTTATATGCTGTTAAAACCTCATCATCGCTAATTTTTGGCATCAAATCTGGTTTAACAATCTTTCCAGTTGCATCCATAATTTGAAGCATTTCATTTTTTAACGAATCAAATTTGTCAAAATACATTTTTTTGATTCCTGCCTTTCCTGTTTTTTAAATATTTTTAAGTAAAAATAACATCTAAAACTTCTTGTGTTTCAAATTTTTCACCAAAAATATCTTTAATATTCACTTCTAATAATTTTGTTTTAATTTTATCCAGATTATATTCACAACCTGTTAAAAGAGTTTCAAGTGGTTCTGTTCCACCAGAACCTAAAAAATCACCAAAAAATTTAATCTTTGTAATCTTTCCTTCAGTAACATTTAAACGCACATCAACAGTACCTTTTCCTTCATATCGAATTTTATTCTGATAACTAAATTCAGGTGAATTACCAAAGTTTCATTCCCATGTTCGATATTTTTCATCAGCTAGTTTATTAACTGCAGCAATAATATCTGGTGGTAAATCTAACACTGGCGTTCCTTGTGCCAAAAACTCATTAGTAATAAACAGCATAAATTCATTAATTGTAATATCATTTACTAATAATGGACGAATATTAGTTACTCGTGCTGGAATTGATTTAATTCCTTTTGAAATAATTTTATCCTGACTAACATTTAAGTATTTTTGCATTTTGCTTAAATCAACATCAAATAAAAATGTTCCATGGTGTAGCAAACGATTTTTATATTTTATTTGTGCATTACCAGAGATTTTTTTGCCATCAATTTCAATATCATTTTTGCCAGCAAATTTAGCATTTAAACCAAGTTTTTGCAAAACATTAATAATAGGTTGTAAAATACTTTCATAATTTTTTGCTATTTTATCATCTTTATTAACAATAATGGAAAAACATAAATTACCATCATCTTGATAAACAGCCCCACCACCTGTTATTCGCCGTGCAACATTCACCTTATCAGCTTCAACCGCTTGTAAATTAATTTCTTCAATTGTATTTTGATTTTGACCAATAACAATTGTATTAAAATTTTTTCACAAAAAGAAAATATTGTCTTTAATATCACTTTTTAAAAGATACTCGTCTAAAGCCAAATTAAAATAAACATCTGTAGAAGAATTTTTAAAACAAATCATTTTGCTTACTTTTTAAAGTAATTTAATCCTAATACTTCTAAGCCTGGTAAAGTAATAAAGTTATATGGCTTATTAAAATGTGGCAAGAAGAAAATATCAATTAATGGTAATTCATCAATTGTAACTCCCTTCATAATCGCTAATGAAAACATATACATAACTTCGGTATGATTAGCTTCTGAAGCTACTTGTGCACCAATAATTTTTCTTGTTTTTTTGTCTCAAAGAATTTTAATTAAAACTTCTTGATAAGAATTCATAAATTCTGGACGATCATTATCTGTAAATGTAATTTGCTCGTAGTCAAATCCTAAATCTTTTGCCACAGTTTCTGTCATTCCTGTTGATGCTAATGCTCAACCAAAAACATTAATTGCATTTGAACCTTGGAATCCTGGTGATGCTAAACCTGCTGGTTTCAAAGCATTAACAGCTGCAATAACTCCTGTTCGTACAGCATTTGTTGCTAAAGCAATATATGCTGGTTGCTTTTTAGCATTATCATAAACTTCAATGCAATCACCTATTGCAAAAATATTTGGGTCTGATGTTTGCATGTATTGATCAACTTTAATGGCTGTATTTTTATCTAAATCAACAAAACCATTTAAAATTTCTGTTGCAGGTTTAAAACCAACTGACCAAATTACTAAATCAGCATCATATGAACCTTTATCTGTTACTACTTTTGTTACTTTGTTATTATTTCCCTCAAATTTAATAACTTTTTCGCCACCACATAAATTAACACCCGCTTTACGCATTGCTCCTTCAACTTTGTCAGTAAAAGGTTGATCATAATAACGTGGCATAATTCGGTCTGAAATATCAACTAAAGTAACATTTTTTCCTTTTTTATGAAAAGCATCAACTAATTCAACGCCAATGTATCCTGCCCCACATACAACAACATTTTGAATATTTTTGTCATCATTTGCTTTTTTTACTAATTCCCCATGTTGATATCATTTAACAATATGAACACCTTCTTGCTTAATTCCTTCAATTGGTGGAATAATTGGTCAAGAACCAATCGCTAAAATCAATTTATCATAATTATCATCAAATTCTTTTCCTGATTTTAAATCTTTTAAACGAATTTTTTGATTTTTATTATCAATTGATAATATTTCGTGTTCCATGTTTACTTTAATACCTTCATTTTTTAACACCTCTGGTGAAGCATAAAATAAACCATTTGAATCTTTTACCTCTCCTGAAACTCATAGTGCAATTCCACATCCTAAAAATGAGATATTGTTATTTTTATCATAAGTAACAATTTCTGCTTTTGGATCTAATCGTCTTAAGGTTCTAACAGCAGTTGTACCTGCATGGTTAGTTCCAACTACAATAATCTTCATTTTATATTCTCCTTTTCTATTCTTAGCAGTATTAATAGTTCTTTCGATATAACTAACTAAATATGCCGGTAGTTATCTTTGCTAGGACATTTATTCCTGAAAATTAAATTATACCGTAATGTTATTATATACCTTTCAGAAAACAGAAAACAGAAAAACAGAAATGAAAAACAGAAAAAAATTGCAAAAAGTTTAAAATTTTAAAAAAATTTTAAACTTTTTGCAATTAAATTAATTTTTATTTTTCAAAATGTTTTAAAAATCAACGACCTTCAACAGATAACAACCGTTGTGTTTGTTCATTAAGCAATGTTTTTTCTAACTCTTTATCAATGCGGTAAATTCGTGCATCCAAATTATCTAAAAATGATAAAATTTCTGCTTCTAATAAATGTGGTTCAACAGGTGAACCATATTCCAAACGGCCATGACTAGCTAAAATCATATGTTCTAACAAAACAATTTTTTCTGAATTTAAATTATTACTTTGGGCAAGATGATTTAATTCATTTGCCATAATTGAAATATGCCCAAGTAATTTTCCTTCAAATGAAAAATCATTTGTCGCTCCACTTGTAATTTCAATAACTTTTCCTAAATCATGTAAAATAACACCACAATATAATAATTCCGAATCAATTAAACGATCATGATAAACATTGACAACATTTTTTGCCATTTGTAGCATAGTTAAACTATGTCAAATTAAACCTGATTTAATTTCGTGATGATTACGAATGGCAGCTGGTCAAATTTTAAATTGCTCACCATATTTTGCTAAAATTAAAGTCATAATTTCACAATATTCAGTTGTTTTCATTTTTTTCACTGTTGTAATAATTTCATCATACATTGCATCTGCTGAAAGTGGCGCAACTTCAATAAAATCATCTAAATTAATATTGGCATTATCAATAATATCATAACTATTAATTTTTGCTTGTAAAACTTTACGATATTCAATAATATTAATATTTACTTTGTAACAATTACCTTTAATTCAAGTCTCAATATCAGCTGGACGAGCATCTCATAACCTTGCTTCAATTGTTCCAGTACGGTCTTTCAAGGTTATTGATAAATAAGTGCTTCCATTGGAAGCTGTCCCTTGGGTTACCTTATAAGCAATCACAATTAATTCTACATTATTAACTTCTTTTGTTAAATCTTTAATATTCATTTTTCCCCTCCTAAAAATAAAAAAGTGAGTAATGACTTTTTATCTTATAATAAAAGTCCTGGATTTGATAATAAATATGCAACATAATGAACAAATTTACTTGCTTCGGTAATATCAATTACAGCTTCATTATACCCTAATGTAATTACCATAATATCACGAATTGCAATATCATTTTTTTCAACAACAACAGGTTTTTTAAAAATAATACCCATTGCAATTCCAGCAACATTATCATCTGGAATTGTAAATGTTCCCCGTGTTATTCCATATTCACCATAATTTACAATTGAAAATGAAGCATCTTGATAGTCTTTTTCTTTTAATTCATTATTAATGCTTTTTCCTATTAATTTTGTTACCTTTGAAGCAATTTCTTTAATTGAAACATTTTTTAAATTATATAAAACTGGCATTTTCACTGCAGTATCACTATCAACACTAAAAGCAATATTATAAAATCATTTTAATAAAATTGCTTTTTCCTGACTAATAAAAGATGAATTTAAAATAGGAAATTTTTTTAATCCATCATAGACTGCTTTAACATAAAAAGGTAATAATGTTAATTCAATATCATTTTGTGAATATGCTTCACGCATAATTGATAATAAACTAACTAACTCGCTAACATCAACTTCAACATCAATAAAACTATGAGCAATATTTTTTTTACTTTCCATAATTTCTTTTACACGAATAATTGCTTCTTGATTTAATTTAACTTTGTCAACTTGCAAACTCTGCGTGTTTTCTTTGATTTTATGACCTGAAAAAGCAGCATGTTCTCTTGATATTACATCTTCTGCCTTATGTTTTTTAAGATAAGTTGGAGCAGACGAATGCACCGTTGAATGCGACTTTGAATGCTCTCCATGATGTCCCTTCGACTCATCATCTACTAATTTATCTTTTTCTAAATTTATAATAGGTTGCATTTTTGAATCATCAACATTATTTTGAATTGAAGCAAAATTACTTTTTAATTCTTCTTTTGTATTACTTTCTGGCTTGCATTCTTTTTTTACATCAAAGGGGTGATGATTAATTAATGGCTCTGATATTTTATCATCAACTTGTTTTTTTTCGGCCATTTCTGCTTTAAATGCTAAATCCCGTTCTAAATTTTCAAGATCTTCAATAATTTCTTCTTCAATTGTCATTGTTGCTAAATCATCTTTAACAATTGCCAAATCTTCTTTTAAATCACCCAAATATTTTTGCAATGTTTCAATATTCTCTTCACTAGGAATATTTTCAAGAACATTTTCAACTTTATCTTTAAAAGGAAATGTCTTTGAATTATTATCATGGCTAAAAAATGGCGTTGAATCTTGTTCTATATTTTCTTCTGGTAAATCAATTTCAATTGAATCATCAAAATCATCTTGAAGATTTTCACCAGCTACTTCACGTGCCAATAATGTTTCAATTAACTCTTCTCGAAAAATTTCTGTTTCTGACTTTTTAACATCAATTGGTGGTCGATTTTGCATATTATATTTTCCAGAACCATTAAAGGAAAAAGTATTATAGGGTTGCTCAAAATGATTATGCTGTTCATTAAGGGTTGGATCAAATGGCAATAAATCTAATAAAACATCACCACTATTAATAACTTTATTTTCATAAACAATAACATTTAACACCTCACCAGTAATTGATGCTTTGATTTCATAAACCTTATTTTGTGTAATAATGTTAGCAATCTTTTCGCCCTTTTGGACAACTTGTTTATTTGTAACAAAAATTTTATCAACAATTCCTTTACGATTATCATCAGCTTCAAAAATAATTTTTACCATACCAAAACCCCCTATTTTCTAACTATATATTAGCATAACTTTTATTCTTTTAAATAATTAGTTTCTAATTCTTGGTACATTGCTTCCATTTTTCTTTTTGCTTCTTCATTTGTTTTATCAACACAAACAAAATAGAATTTTATTTTTGGTTCTGTTCCACTTGCCCGAACTGCAAATCAACTACCATCTGCAAAATAAAACTTTAATAAGTCTTGTCGTGGCATTTCATACAAGCCATTCAAATAATCTTCTTTCTTAATACATTTAATTTGATTCAAACTAGTAATTGTTTCTTGTCGTAATTTTTTTAACATATTATTAATAACTTTTTTGCCATCAATTCCATCACGAACTAAATTAACTGTTTTACAATAAAAATAACCAAATTTATTATATTGTTCAACTAAAACATCATATAATGTTTTTCCTTGATTATGATAATATCAGCAAGCTTCTGCTAAGACTAATGACGATTGAATTCCATCTTTATCACGAGTAATGTCTTTTAAAACATAACCATATGCTTCTTCAAATCCAAATAAAAATTGTAATCCTTTAGCTGATGCTTTGCTCATTTGATCACCAATTCATTTAAAACCAGTTAATGTTTTAATAACTTGAACACCATAACCTTCAGCAACTTTATCTGATAAATTACCAGTAACAAAGGTATTATACATAACTCCATTCTTAGGTAATTTTTTTTGACGTTGATAATGAGAAAACAAATATTCAATTAATACCGGAGCTGTTTCATTACCAGTCATTAAATAATACTCATTGTCCTTGATTTTAACACCAATTCCTAACCGATCAGCATCAGGGTCATTTAAAATGATAACGTCAGCATTAACTTTTTTCGCATATTTTAATGCTAAATCATAACATTCTGTTAATTCTGGATTTGGATTA
This sequence comes from Spiroplasma sp. ChiS, assembly GCF_002968355.1. Lineage (NCBI taxonomy): Bacteria > Bacillati > Mycoplasmatota > Mollicutes > Entomoplasmatales > Spiroplasmataceae > Spiroplasma > Spiroplasma sp. ChiS. The sequence continues at coordinate 20,378 of NZ_PUUH01000284.1, forward strand.
GGTGCAAAAGTAAAATTAGGGTCATTGTCAAATTGCTCTTCTACAATCGTGACATCATAACCACATTCTTCTAAAATTCGTGGTGTTCATTCTTTACTTGTTCCGTGCAAATTAGAAAAAACAATCTTAATATTACGTTTTTGATTTGGATAAAACTGCATTGCTTTAACATCACTAACATAATTATCCTCAACCTCTTTTGGAACATATGTAATTAAAGTTGAATTTGAGTTTAAAGTTAAAGTAAAAACTTCTTCTTTAATTTTTAAGTAATTTTCACCAATAATATCGGTCGCAAATGGCAAAAATTGTGAACCATTATGATCATAAATTTTATAACCATTATATTCACGTGAATTATGACTTGCCGTAATAATAACACCCGCTGCCGCTTTTATTTTACGAATGGTATATGAAACCATTGGTGTTGGCCGAAGATCATTATTCGCAAATAAAATTGCTTTAATATTATTACTAGCAAAAATATTTGCTACTTCTTGCGCAAACTCAGCTGAAAAATAACGGTTATCATGTCCAATTACTATTCCTTTTGTTTTTAAATCTGTCTCAGAATAAATTGTTTTTAAATACTGCATAAAAGCTAATGTTGCTCTCCGAATTGTATATAAATTCATTTTTCCGGTTCCTGGTCCTAATAAACCTCGTAATCCAGCGGTTCCAAATTCTAAATCATCTGAAAAAGCAGCAAGTAAATCTGCTTCAGACATTTGTTGAAATTCAGTGGCTAATGTTGGATCTAAATTTTTAGCATTTTTTCATAAATTTAAATTATCTAAATATGACATCTTAATTCTCCTTTTATTTTTTTTAACAAGGAACAAGGTTTTTGGGTTTGACCATAAATATAACCTTGTTCTCTTCAACCAACATTTTTCACCTTATATTGTGAATTTTTCTATCTTGATGTTAGTCATTTTATTGTTTTCATATTATTCAATGAAATATGTAATCTATATAATCTTATGTATACTTAAAATAATTAGTAATAGTAAAACAATAATTGAAATACCAACTATAATTCAATATCATTTTCTTCTTCGCTCAAAACAATCTTTACAAAAATTGTCAATTTGTCCATTTCCTATTAACGATCCCGTTAAACGTGATTCTTCATTTTCAATATTTTTTTGCATTTATTCCAAATTTTCATATTTTCTTGTCACCTTCTTTATTTTTTTATATCCATTATAAATTATACTTTTATTTTTAAATATTTAACAATGATTTTAATCATATTAATATGATTTTGTTACACCCACAAGTTCATTTATAATTTTGCATTAAAAATGATCTTCATAATGAAGACCATATTAAATTGGTAATTCAAAATCATAAATTTTTCCTTCAATAATATAAATTAATGTTTCAGCAATATTAATGATATGTGTTCCGGCACGTTCAATTGAACGTAATTGTTGCATTGTTAAAGTAATAACTTTAATTTCTTCTTTTGATTTTGCTTCACGAATTTTTTCAATTAAAGCATCATTTTCAACTTTATAAATCTTATCTAATTCAGTATCATATTTTAAAATATTATATGCTGATTCAATTCGCTCTTCTTCAAAAATATTTGATACCTCTGTTAACATTTCAATGACTTTTGCAACTAATTTTTTTAAAAAATTAATTAACTTTGTTGAAGGTTTATATTTGATATAATAACGACAAATACTTTTTGCATAATCTGCAATTCGTTCAACTTCCTTGACAATCAAAATGAAACCAACTATTCGGCGTAAATCTTTTGCAACCATTTGTTGTTTTGCAATTTTTCATAATGAAACTTCAATGAAAGCTTCTTGCATTTTATTAATTGTTTCATCAGCGGAAATAACACTTTGACCAAGCTCAGTGTCATTTGTTTCTAAACATTTAACCATATCATCATATTGATTTTTTGTCATCGCAATAATATCAATAATCATTTGTTTTGTTTGTGCTAAATCATTTTCAATTTTTATGCTCATATTTTGTCACCCTCCTTTCATTACTCAAAACGGCCAGTAATATAATCTTCTGTTTTTTTATTAGCCGGACGAGAGAAAATAATCTTAGTTTTATTATATTCAATTAATTTCCCTTTTGCAAAAAAAGCTGTATAATCAGCAACTCGTGCTGCTTGTTGCATATGATGTGTTACTAAAACAATTGTAAAATCTTTTTTTAGTTGGGTAATTAATTCTTCAATTTTTGATGTCGAAATTGGGTCTAACGCACTAGTTGGTTCATCCATTAATAAAATTTTCGGTTTCATTGCAATTGCCCGGGCAATACATAAACGTTGTTGTTGCCCCCCTGATAATGCAAAAGCAGAATCTCGTAAATTATCTTTTACTTCATCTCATAATGCTGCTCGTTTTAAACTTTCAACAACAATACTATTAACATCACGAACCCCTTGATTCCCTTGATTCCGTGGCCCATAAGCAACATTATCATAAATTGACATTGGAAATGGTGAAGGTTTTTGAAATACCATTCCAATATCTGTTCGTAATTTAACAATATCTGTTTCAGGACTATAAATATCCTTTCCATTAATTAAAATTTCGCCTTTAAAAACTGACTTTGGTTCAACATCATTCATTCGATTAAATAAGCGCAGCAATGTTGATTTTCCCGATCCCGATGAACCAATAAAAGCAGTAACAGTATGTTCTTTAATTTTCATTGAAATATTAAAAAGCGCCTGTTTGTTTCCTTTGTAAAAAAAGTCAACATTTTTAACCGTAATTAAATCTGGATTATTATCTGATGAATCAAATGTTGGATTCTTAATAATTACTTTTGGGTCCATTATTTTTCTTCCTTTTTCTTTGTTTTATTTTTTTCATGGCGTTGTTTTTTCTTTGGTAAAATTTTTTTTCAAAAATTATTAAAACTTTGTTTTTGATGAAGATAATTCTCTTTTGAAAAGAAGAATTTTAAGTTATTAATGCGATTTTTTCATTTTGCTTTAAATCCAATATTAACATAGTTTGGTGCAAATTTCTTTCCTAAAATATGTGCTAAACTATTTGATAATCAAATCAAAACCATAATTGCAAAAGCTAATTCAAACATAATTCGCATTGCTCCTGCTGTTGTTCCTTCTTTTGATAGCATTAAAATTTGGGTTGTCATACTTGCCCCTGGTGACATAAAACCAGCAATTGGTAACCGCACCGCTGTTCCTAATGTTAAATAAACTGGGGCTGATTCACCAATAACACGGCCAATTGCTAAAATAATTGCTGTAATAATACCTGGCATTGCATTAGGCAACACAACTTTCAATGTTGTTGCTGTTTTATTGGCTCCCAATGCTAATGATGCATGTCGCAATGAGTTTTCAACACCTGATAAAGCATCTTCAATACTACGAATCATAATTGGTAAAATAACAATTGTTAATGTTAAACCAGAACTTAAAATGGATAATGGTAAATGACAAACACCAATAAAGAAAGATAATCCAAAAGTTCCATAAATAATACTTGGTGTTGATGATAAAACATCAATTGCAAAACGAACTACTTTTGCAAAAATACTATTTTGGCGGGCATACTCATTTAAATAAATAGCAACCATTAATGATAGCGGTATCGCAAAAATTATTGAACAAATTACTAATAACAGAGTAACTAAAAATGTTGAAAGAATTCCTGCTCCACCATCAAAAGTTGATGTTAAAATTAAATCACTTCATACCATTCCAAATAATCCTTTTCAAATAATTGTGGCTAAAATAACTAATGTAAATGATACGACAATTACAGTTGAAGAGATTAAAAGGAACATTCCAAATCCATCTTTAAACTTTTTTAATCCTCTTGTTTTTTCAATATGTTCATAAAATAATTTATTAATTTTATTAGCATTATATGATTTACTTAATCGTAAACCTTTTGTTGTTTTCCGAGAATGATAGTTTCGTTTTCGATTATGAAACGCTTGTGATGAAATAATAAAAATATTAATAATACAAACAATAATAAATAATACTAGTCCAATTGCATATAATGCTGATTCATGCATTGGTCCGGAATTTTCTAGCATTTCTAATCCAATTGTTGATGCTAAAGTTGCTATTGATGAAAAAATAAAATTAATAAAACCATTTCCAAGTTTTAAGCCATCTGGTGCATTTCCAGCAATCATCATCACCGCCATTGTTTCTCCAATGATCCGTGCAACTCCCATCATAATGGCAGTAATAATTTTAAATCAAGCTGAACGTAAAACAATACGATAAGTTGTATGGGTTTTACTTAATCCTAATGCTAACGAACCAAATCGATATGAATCAGGAACATTTTCTAAAGCATTGATTGATAATGAAATCATAATTGGTAAACCCATAAAAGCTAAGGTAATTGATGTTACTAATAAGTTTGAGGTTGAGGGAGCTCCCATCAACATAAAAAGGGGTCCTAAAATTGCTAAGGCAAATAATCCAAAAACAACAGAAGGAATTCCAGCTAGCAATTGAATAATGCCAATTACTTTACGTTTAATCCTTGGACTTAAATACTCTGAAATATATAATGATGAAAAAATAGTTAATGGAATTGCAAATAGTAAAGCAATTAATAAGACAAAAAATGTTGCAATAATAATTCGTCAAATTCCAAATTGACTGTTATTAGCATTTCAAGTATTACTCGATAAAAAGCCTCAAAAACCACCAGGATAATGTTGAAAAAAATAAATTGATTTATAAATAATAAATCCAACTAAAGTCAATAAAATTAAAATTGTTAAAATCGCAAAACAATAAATAACAATTTTTGAGGTGAAATCAATAATTTGTTTTCGCCCACGAAAATTATTTGCAAAACGAATTTTTCATAATGCTATTTTTTGGGAAAACGGTTGTTTTTCTTTCGTGACTTCTTTCTTCGCCATAGTTAATTCTCCATTCCATTATATTCATATTCATATTCAAAATATGCTTGATATTTTGTGGGAAATTTTTCCACAATAATATCTCAAATGCTCTTATAATCTGATTTAAAATTTCAAGGTGTTTTTTCATCTTCAGTTGTTTTCACGCTTGTTGAAAATGTTCTATTATTATACTTTTGGAAGAAAAAATCATCAAATGATAATGGTTCTTCACCTTCTTCAATATATCAATATGCAGCATCATGTGGACTTAAAATAAAATCTGGGTCATAATAAGGATTAACTTCCCCATTTCGTAGTTTTGGTTTTGTTTTTGAATATGGTAATGGATCTAGCATTCACGCAATAAATGATAAGGCACGATTGAATTGCTTTCCTTCATAATTAATAATTCCAGTAAAGGGTCTTGTTAAAGAATAAGCCGGATTAAATTCATAATTATTATTAACAACTTTATATGGTAACTCTGGTTTAGCACTTCCTTTGCTAATAACACTAGCAATTGCTTTTGCCCCTAAATCTTCATTGCTAATAATTCTTTTAATATATGAAAAAGAAATATAACCAATTGAACCAGGAGTAGTTGAAATTGCTTGATACATTGAACCATTTGATGAAGCTACTTGATTTGTTTCATATTTTTTGCTTTTAATTACTGCTGATTCAAAAAAATCTCTTGTCCCACTTCCAGGCTCACGTGTTAAAGTATAAAATTTATTGCTGCCACTACTGCAAACTAATTGCGACCCAAAGACTTGTTGTCAAGTAAAAGTTGGATCGGTATAAATTTTACGAATTAATTCAGTTCCTTCTCCACCAAAAAAACTTTTAAATTGTAAGGAATCTTGTTTTGGATTAATTTGACAACCATTTGGTAAATGATATACCAAGATAATATAATCACGGGCAAAAACAAAACGACCAGTATGATACTCTGCTCATAGTTGTTGAGCATTCGCACGGTTATCTCCTGCTTTAGGCGTTGAATTAACATCTTTTGATAAAAAACCAAAAGCATAACTACCATTTTTTACGCCAACTAGGGCAGCAGCACTTCCTAATGAATTATATAAAATATCTTCTTTGTTATCACGTTTATATTGTTCCGTAATATTTGCCATTACTTGGGCAACTGATGTACTTCCTCCAGCAACAATTACATTACTCGCCGATGCAATTGTTCAAATAATAATTGATATTACTAATACCAAAGCAGAACCAACTAAAGTAAACATTTTATGATGGCTAATCTCTCCGACTAAACTCTTAAGAAAATTCTTTTTTTCTTTCTTTTCCTCAGTAGCCTTAGTAGATTCGTTTGGCTTCATTCGTTAAGTTTCCTCCCCTTTTTAGTAAATGGTTTTATCCTTTAAAACTTATTTGTATTAATTGTATCAAAAAAATAAAAAATCATAAATAATTTATGCTTTTTTATTTTCAAGTTTATTTTCAAATTCTTTAATCATTTCTGCCGCTTGTTGTAATTTAATTCCAACAATTTTTGTGACACCTTTTTGTTGCATTGTTGCCCCATATAATACATCACAATGTTCCATTGTCCCAACTCGATGGGTAACAACAATAAATTGAGTGGTTTCAACAAAACTACGAATATACTTAGCAAATCGTTCAACATTAGCTGGATCTAATGGTGCTTCTGCTTCATCTAAAATTACTAATGGAATTGGTCTTACTTTTAAAATCGCAAAAAGAACTGATAGAGTAACCAATGATTTTTCTCCTCCAGATAATAAATTTAAGTTAGTAATATTTTTCCCTGGTGGCGATACTTTAATATCAACCCCTGTTTCTAATAAATTTTCTGGCTCAGTATAAATGATTCGTGCTGAACCACCACCAAATAATACTTCAAAGGTGGATGGTAAATTCTCATTAACCTCCTTAATTGTTTTATCAAATTGTTCTTTCATAATACTATCCATCTCATCAATTGACTTTAATAAATTTTTAACTGAATCATTTGCATCGTTATATTCATTATTCATAAATTGAAAACGATCATCTTCTTCTTTATATTCTTCAATTGCTTCTAAATTAACATTTCCAATTTGAGCTAAATCACTTCGTAATTGCTTAATTTCATCACGAATTAAATCTTCATTATCAATTACCTTTAATTCCAACGTTTTAGCATGATCATATGTCATTTGATATTCTTCTGTTAGTCTTGTTAGATTTTGTTGAATCTTAACATTAATAATTGATACATCAGTATTCATTTTGCTAATTTGTTCTTGTAAAGCTGAAATATAATATCGTTTTTCAGCAATTTGATTATTAAGTTCATTAATTGCTAATGACTGTTTATCTTTCAAACTGCGTGCAACATTTAATTGTTGTTCAATTTTTGTTTTTAAAAGTTCTTTTTGTTTAATTTGATCCACAATATTAAGTACTGCTTTATTTTCAACTATTTTTGTTTCATCAATATTTTTTGCTGTTAGTAACTGATATTCATTTTGCAATTTCGTTTGGTCATACATAATAATTTCAATTTGTCGTTTTCCTGCTCCAATTGAAGCTTGATTTTCAGCAATAACTTCATTAATTTCATCTAATTGGCGTCGAAGCATATTTAATTGTTTTAATACATGATGATGCTCTTCAGTTCGCATTGCTAATTTTTCACTAAGAACTCTTAATTCCTTTTCTGGATTAACAATTGTCATTCGTGTTCGACGTGAACCCCCTGTAACAGCTCCCTGCGGGCGAACTATTTCTCCATCTAAGGTAACAATGTTATAGCGATACTTTGTTAATTTTCCAATTTCCTGCGCACTATCAAAATCAGTACAAATTAAATACCGGCTTAACAAGTAATCAACTGCAATTCGAAACTCTTTTTTTACTTTAACTAAACTATTTCCTAATCCTAAATATCCTTGCACTGATTTAATCACAAATTCTTCATTACTGTTAAGATAACGGGGCGAAATTACATCTAACGGAATAAATGTTGCTCGTCCAGCACGGTTTTGTTTTAAATATGAAATTGCTCGTTTTGCACTATCAACATTTTTAACTAAAATATCTTGTAAACGCCCACTTAAAGCAGTTACAATCGCTTGCTCATATTTTTCATCAACATTAATAATATCTTGAACTAATCCCATAATTCCAGGCAGAACGGTCTTATTGTTAATAATATTTTTAACGCCTTCATGTAAATTATCTTGATTTTCAAGATTATGTTGAGCACGTTCTAATTCACTTTCTAAGCGAATAATGGTTTTATTAATTGCTCCTAATTGTTCATTTAACACAGCTTGCTTTGTATTAAAAGCTTCACGTTGCGCACGATATTCTTGTTGCTGTGTTTCTAATGTTGTCAATTTTTCCCGTTCATTTTGTAAATTAACAGTTAACTCATTATAATCATTAACCATATTAGTAATAGTAATATCATTATTAGACATTTTTAAGGCTGCTTCTTTGTTATCTAATTCAATTTTATGTACTTTCAAATCACTAATTTCTGAAACTAAACTTTGAAATTCTTTAGTTAAGAAATTAATTTTGCTATCCAAATTAAAATTTTCTTTGCTTAATTCATTATATTCAATTTCCTTGTTTTTTAATTTTCGATCAGCATCTTGTTTCGTACTAATAATTTTTTTCTGCTGCAAACGTAATTCTAATAATTTGTCATTAAAAAAAGTAATATCTTTTACTAAAACCGCTAATTCAATTTGATTTAATTTGTCTTTCAATGTTGTATATTTGATTGCTTTTTCACTTTGACGTTTTAAACTTGGTAATTTTCGTTCAATTTCATTCAAAATATCTTTTAAACGCGCTAAATTTTCATTTGAACGATCTAGTTTTTTTAAAGCTTCCAATTTGCGGCGTTTATACTTTGCAACTCCAGCAGCTTCTTCAAATAAAGCACGTCGTTCTAATGGTTTTGCTTCTGCAAAAGCATTAATGTTTCCTTGTGAAATAATTGCTAATGATGATTTTGTTAAGCCACTATCCATCGCAAAATCCTGAATGTCTTTTAAACGAACTCGTTGTTTATTAATAAAATATTCATTTTCACCAGTTCCTCGAAAAACACGACGAATAATTTCAATTTCGTCATAGTCCATTGCAAAAATTTGGTTTGTATTATCAAAAATTAGTTTAACCTCGGCCATATTTAATGCTTGTTTTGTTTCTGAACCATTAAAAATAACATCTTCACTATTATTTCCACGAAGTGATTTAATTGATTGTTCTCCTAAACATCAACGAATTGCATCATTAATATTGGATTTTCCGCTCCCATTTGGTCCGACAATTCCTATCATTTCATGATCAAAATTAACTGTTAATGGATCAGCAAATGATTTAAAACCAAATGCCTCTAATTTTTTTAAAAATAACACTACTCATCACTTCCTTAAATTTCAAAATTAACAAACCAAATTATTCTTTAATAATTATTCTATAAAAGTTTATTATTTGCAACTAAAATTAATAAAAACATCAAAATAAACCTTCATAATAATGTGAGTAAAATGCATTTTTATTTTACTCGCATTATTTATTTTTTCTTTTTTTTGCTCTCTTTTTTCCCTTTTTTGCTATTTTTGTGTTTTAATAAATAATTTTAATTTTTTCCAACATTGAAAACCATTATTTTGATGATCTGGTAGTAATAAATTTAAGAAAATTCCAGCAAATGCTGCTAGTGCCACACCTGTAAATTGTAAATTACCAGTTCCTAAATTAAAATTAAAAATTGCACCTCCTAAACCTAACACTAACATAATTGCTGTTACAAAAACATTTTTCATATTTGTATAATCAATTTGATTATTATTAATTAACACTCGAATTCCGTTTGTAGCAATTAAACCAAACATAATCATACTATATAATGCCACCCATTACTGGTGCTGACAACATTTGTACTAATTGATTAACTGGAGCAATAAATGATAATCCGATTGCAAATAAGGCAGCCAGTCCTGTTACTCATACTGAAGCAATTCGTGTCATTCCAACGACTGAAGCATTTTCTCCATATATTGTATTTGCTGGTCCGCCAACTAAACCATCAAAAATAATGGAAACTCCATCAGCAATTAATGTTCGATGCATTCCAGGATCTTTAACAAAATTTTTCCCTGTCATTTGGCCCATACTAATATGATCACCAATATGTTCAGCAATAGCAATAATTGTTAAGGGACTAATTGCTAAAATAGCTGGTCCAATATTACTTGCTTTTAAATCTCAAATTTTTTTTAAATGATGGATATCATTATCATTGACTTGGGTCGGTAATTTTTGATGTATCTAAAATTTGATATTCTGTTCCAATTGCAAAATGAAGAATTATACATAATAAATATCCTGCAACAACACCAATAATGACTGGAACTACCTTTAGCAAATCCTTTACATTTTAAAGCAATAATTGCTGTTATTAAAAATGTAAAAACAGCAATTCCAATCCCAATTCAATGTGAATAATGTTGTTTTCAAGCATCTGGATTAAAACCAGCATTATTAATTGCACTCGGTGCAACTGACATTCCAATAATAATAATTAGTAGTCCAACAATTACGGCTGGTAAAATTCGTTCTAAAAATTTATTGCCAATAAAGTATACTAATATTCCAAAAGTGATATAAATAACACCAACCATCATTACGGTAATAAAAACCGCATTGCCATATAAAGGATAACACACTCCCATTGCCCCCATATATGCAAACGAACTTCCCAAATACATTGGTACTTTTGCGGCAGTAATTGCAATATAAATTAATGTTCCAACTCCTGAGCAAAACAAGGCCATTGCAATGTTCATAACTTCAACTCCAGCCGTTTGATTAATAATTAATGGTACTAACACCGTTGAACCAAACATAGCAAAAACATGTTGTAATGCTAAAATTGATAATTTAAAAAAAATTTTTGGGCGATCGTGTGGTCCTAATAGTAACTTAATATTATTTTCAACCAAAATAGTTTGTTCTTTTTCCATTATTTTTTCTCCTTTTTTCTTAAAATTGCATAAAAAAACTAGTTTGTAAATTATTACTAACTAGTAAATTGCATTATTAATATTAATTATTGTTTTATTTTGTAGAATATTAAAGATATCAAAAAGAATCTTCTTTTTTTGTAAAAAAATTTCAAATTCTTTCATCAAACCAATTTGCATTTTATACGTCAAAATTCCTGGGAATAATATTAACATTTTTTAGCACTAATGTAAAGGATTCATTAATATTTTGTCCTTATTTTTTGATAATTTCGTAATACTTATCTAGCAAAAATTTCACAAGCAGATGATTTATTAATTTGGTGGTAACTATAGAAAGAAAATTAACAATAACAGAAAAACATAAATATAAAAAACTATTAGAAAAGTAGTTGGTGCCCTAACATTATATAAAATAAACTAACTTGGAGTTTGATAGTTATTTTATTTTCTAAATATTCCTTTACAATCTGTTCTTTTTTATATAGGCTATAATGTTTCATAATAAAAACCTCAATTCTTTCACTTTTATTTTAAACCATTTTAGGATTAAACCTTTATTAAGTGTCTGAATTGAGAATGCCTTATCATAAGTTGATACTAAATACAGTTGATATAGCTTGGAATTTAATATTTATTAATATGTTTAACAAATTCATCATACATACTTTTGCTATATGTTTTTTTAGCAACACTAGTAACATTTTTATTAAATTCAACATCAGTACCAGTGTTAGTTCTTTCAACTCGTACAACATAATTTAAATTTAGAATCTTAGCGCCATTTCTAAAATACATATAATTATCTATCGCTGACTTGGTCTACTATTGCGTCTCACATTCCTGACTTATGCAAACTTGGAGTTTTTTCTATTACACCATTAATAAAATAAAGTAATGTCTCATTTTTTACCGATTCAACTAGAAAAACATCATTTAAATTTATAACATAACCACCATGTTGTAAAAAATTTTGTAGTTTTCCATTTTTGTTGCTTTGGCTTTCTATACCTTCTTGTCCTTGCATATTAATATTAGAACTATCTTTGGTAACAAGTTCAGTCGATACTGGAACTGATGTAACTGTTTTTGATTCAGCAGTTGATGCTAGAGTTAATGTCATTAACATTGGTAATAATAAGTCTAAAAGTGCCATAATTAATTTCCTTCTTTCTGTTTTTAATTGTTATTATTTATGATAGACTTTTTAATTATTAATGAATTTGTAAGATTTCCTTGAGGACCAAGGTCAAACAATAACACTTTTTTTCAATTAAAGAAAGTATATTAATAAGTTCCAATGTACAAGTAGTTTTACCAACTCCACGTTTATTGTTAGGAAATATTATTTTTTCATATAAATAATCATTCCTTTCTCTATAAAAATGTTATGATAATTTTGATACAAGATTATTGTAGCATATTTATAATTTATATTTATTTAAAAATTAATTAAAAATAAGGAAATAAAAATTCTTATTCAGTTTTATATAATTTAATGTTTTTAAACCAAATAAAATCTTTTAAAAACAAAAATTATGAAAAAAAGATAAATCACATCCTTTAAGAGAACGCAATAAATGTTTTGGTGAGTTATTGCAAGCTGCTGCTAGTGAGCATTTATGATTAGGATTAAATCATCCTAAAATATTTTGACATGGTGTGGGTGTTATTAATGATACAACAAAATACAATTGTTGGATTATAGTTTGATTATCAAGAAACTTTAAATGGTTATTGCCATGTTTTGTATTAAATTTTAAAAAATTATGGTGTTCCTATGTCATTTTACAGAGATAAACAAACAATTTTTACATATCAAAAACTAATAGTAAAAACAAAAAAACACCTTTATTCAATTCAACCAATGTTGTAATGAATTAGGTGTCAAAATTACAACTACTTCATATCTTAAGTATGAAAACAAAATTTATAATCTATTAGCATATATTCCTATAATTAAAAATATAGAAAAAGCATTGCCAAAATCCAAAACTCATAAACCTAATCTTTCAGCTATCAAATCATCCATGAACTGAAAAATATAATATGAAGCAATTATCAACTAACTCATTCTGCAAAATTTTTGCTAGATATTAACAGAATTCATTAATATTTTTTTATTATTCTCATTCAATTGTTCCTGGTGGTTTTGATGTAATATCATAAGTAACTCGATTAATTCCATGCACTTCGCTTACAATTCGATTTGATACTTTTTCCAATAATTCAAATGGTAAACGGCTTCAATTTGCCGTCATAAAATCAGTTGTATCAACACTACGCACAACAGCAGTGTATCCATATGTTCGCACATCGCCCATTACACCAACCGACTGAACAGGTAATAAAACAACAAAAGCTTGTGCAACTTGATCATATAAATTTGCTTGATATAATTCATCAATAAAAATTTGATCAGCTGCTTGTAATAAGGCTACTTTCTCTGCTGTAATTTCACCAATAATGCGGACTGCTAATCCTGGTCCCGGAAAAGGATGCTTGTACACAAATTTAGAATCAATTCCCAATGCTTCACCAGTTCGGCGAACTTCGTCTTTAAACAATTCGCGTAATGGTTCAATTAATTGAAATGGTAAATCTTTTGGTAATCCCCCAACATTATGATGAGATTTAATTGTGGCAGAGGGTCCCTTTACGGAAATTGATTCAATAACATCTGGATAAATTGTTCCTTGTCCTAATCATTTAACATTTTTAATTTTTATAGCTTCTTCATTAAAAATCTCAATAAATAAATTTCCAATAATTTTTCGTTTTTGTTCTGAATTAGTAACTCCCTTTAAGGCAGTTAAAAATCTTTCTTGAGCAGCAATTTTAATAATATTTAATTTAAATTTTTCTTGAAATTTTTGTAAATCATTTCATCCACTATCTTGTCGTAACAATCCGGTATCAACAAAAATACATGTTAATTGTTTCCCAATTGCTTTATGTAATAAAACTGCACAAACACTAGAATCAACACCACCTGATAATGCTAAAACAACATTATCGCTTCCAACCTTACCTTTAATTTCGGTTGTTGCTGTTGAAATAAACTCTGTAATTTTTCATGTTGGTTCGCAACCACAAATATTAAAAACAAAATTGCTTAATAATTGTTCACCAATTAAAGTGTGAGTTACTTCAGGGTGAAATTGTAAACCATAAATTTTCTTTTCTAAATGTTTAATTGCACTAATTGAATTTTCGCTATGAGCAATTTGAATAAAATCTGTTGGCATTATTTCAATGTGGTCAGCATGGCTCATTCATACTTGTGATTTAATAGGAACCTTAGCAAACAAATCTTCTTGATTATCAATAATTAATTCTGAAAAACCAAATTCTTGTTTTGTTGCTCGTTGTACTGTGCCTCCATGCAGATGACTTATTAATTGCATTCCATAACAAATTCCTAAAATAGGAACTTCTAATTCAAATAATTTTTTATCAATTAGAAATGCATCTTCTGCATAAACAGAAGCCGGGCCACCTGATAAAATAATCCCTTTCATTGGTGTTGTTTTAATTTTTTCTAATGTTGTATTATACGGTCATACTTCACAATAGACCTCTAAGTTACGAATTCTACGGGCAATTAATTGAGTATATTGTGACCCAAAATCTAAAATAATAATTTTATTTGCTGTTTTCATTTATTCACCTCTCCATATATATACATTTGGTAATTGTCGAAATTGATCATTGTAATCAAAACCATAACCAACAATAAACTCATTTGGAACAGTAAATAGTGCATCATAGGGATAATTAAAATTTGAATGCATAGTAACCTTATCTGCTAAGCAAACTACTCGTAAACTATTTGGTTTTTTTGCTTGAATTTGTTCAATGACAACCGATAATGTTTTACCAGTGTCAATCAAATCTTCAATTAATAAAACATCTTGTCCAGTAATATCTTTTGAAATATCCTTATGAATAGTAATCTTATTTGTAGGCTGGATCCCAATATAACTTGAAATATTCATTGTATCAATCACAATTTGGATTTTAAGTTGTTTTAATAAATCACTCATAAAAAATAATGCCCCATTTAGTAAACCAATACAATATAACTTTTTCCCCGCGTATAACTTATTTATTTTTTCCGCATAATCCTTAATTTTATCTTGAATTTTATCTTCTGATAGATATAATTCTAATTTGTCTGTTTGCACAATTGTTACTCTCCTTTACAAAATAAAAAAATAAAATCATAAACTATCATTGCTAATGCGAAATAGGTTATGCAAATTATTTTTGTTAAATTCCGAAAATAAAACAAAAAAAAATTATGCCCTATAGTATCTTAATGACGGTAAGATGTAGAAACATTAGTCCATAATACTAACATATATCAGCATTTTATTTTTTTATCACACGTTAACTATAACTTATTCTTAGTATTAATGCAAGATAATTTGTAAAATCTTTAATTAGGTAATTTAATTAAAAAAATGTATATGATATATACATTTTATTTATCAACTAATTTTTTAAACTTTTCATTATAACTAAGTTCTCTTTTGGATCTTTTTTATTCGTTAATATGATGGCATAAATTAATGCATATTCCTTTAAAAATTATAATTTTTCACAAATATCATCAACATTTTCTACTAATTGTGCTCCGTTTTTAATAAAGCCATTATTTTTATTAGCAACAGTAATTTGAGCTGGAAAACAAAAAACTTCTTTGCCATCATGTTTAGCCAATGTTACAATCCGATGTGTTTCATCATCTAAAGTTGATTGAACAATAACAACACCATCCATCAACCCCGACATAATACGATAAAGTTCATACTGACTTTTATTAACACTATTTTGATATGCTTCAGAAATAATGATTTGAAATTTTGTATTAGGATATTGTTTTGTTATTTGTTTATAATCGTTTAAATTTTTAACAATTAAAATACTACTTCCATTGCCAAGATTTTTGACCACACATTCATTAATGCCTGCTTCTGAAGTAACAATTAAGGTTATTTTTCGCTTTAAGATTTTTTTGTTAACATCTTAGCTGTAACTAGCCCTCTTTTATTTGGTACTGTTGTTCCACAAATTGCTAATTTATGTCTTTGGTCATTTAGAACGGCTAAGTTACCAACATAAAATAAAACAAAGGGAGGCCGATAAATATTGCACAATAATTTTGGATATTCACTGTCAATAATAGTAACATAATGACATGTTATTTTAGTTTCAATATCAATTAAATCTTCGTAAGCAATTTTTTCTTTTGTTTCTAAAGCTTGATAAATTTTAAGTCAATCACCATCATATTTTAAAGCAAAAAAAAGTAAAACTTGACGCATATTAATTCCTTTCTATTTAATAATTAGAATATTATTAACATAAAGAATATAACATTAACAGTTTTACTTTCTTTATTTTTATTTATAATTAACATTATTTTTTAACATAGTTTCACGAACGGGACGATATGTTTTCCGATGCAATGATGTAATTCCAAATTGTTGCAATGCTAATAAATGTTTTTTGGTTCCGTATCCTTTATTATTTTTAAAATCATACTGTGGGTAGTCCTGATCAAATTTGAGCATTAAATTATCTCTTGTTACTTTTGCTAAAATTGAAGCTGCCGTAATTGATTGCGAAAGACTATCTCCTTTAATAATTGCTTGGTGATTATAAGAAGGTCCTAACTTTTCTGCATCAATTAAAATTATATCTGATTTAACCATTAAGTTGTCAATTGCTTGTTGCATTCCAAAAATACTTGCTTGCTTGGGATTCAATTCTTCAACCATTACAACAGAAATAATTTCAATCGTATAACTAATTGCAATGGACATAATTTCATCTGCTAATTTAATTCGTTGTTTTGCTGTTATTTTTTTACTATCCTTAATTTCATCGTTAACATAATCTAGTAGTAAAATAACAGCACTAACAACTAAAGGACCGCTAAGCATCCGCGACCAGCTTCATCAGTTCCTGCCAGAATTGTTGTATTAGGATATGATATTAGAATCTCTTTTTCAAATTTATTCATAATTAAATATTCCTCTTCCAGGTGGAAACTCAAAAGACATTAACCCAAACTTATTATTTCATAAATTATTTAAAAAATCAGTAACAATATCATTAACATTATCTTCATTAACTTTATGAAAACGGTTTTGTTGCATTATTAATAATAACTCAAAAAGTTTTTGTTCATCTGTTACATCAAAATTGTCACTTGCTGTAAGATGATATTGCTTAGCTAACAAAGAAAAATAATGTTTATACATTCACTTTATTGCAGCTAAACAAATTTCTTCTTTTGGTAAAATATCTTCTTTGATTGAACGAGTAAAAGCTAAATTTATTGCTACTTGTGGGTCATTAATTTTGGGTCATAAAATTCCCGGAGTATCAACTAAATTAATTTGATGATTTAATTTTAATCATTGTTGACCTTTTGTTACACCTGGTTTATTACCAACTCGAGTTGAATTTCGCTTTATTAAAGCATTAATAAAAGTAGATTTTCCAACATTAGGAATCCCAATCACCATTACTTTTAGTTTTGGTGACTTAATTCCTCTATTTTGGTCGCGCTTAATTTTACCAGATAAAACATGATAAATTTTTTCAATAATTAATTTTGTAATATTGCCATGCTTACTATCTAATGGTAAAACAGCAATTTGTTGAGATTGATAATATTCAAGTCACGCCTTAATCACAACTGGATCCGCTAAATCTTTTTTATTTAAAATAATTAACTTTGGTTTTAAACCCCGTAAGTTATCAACTAATGGATTTGAAGAGGAAAACGGAATTCGACTATCAACGATTTCAATTACTAAATCAATTAATTTACTTTGTTCATCAATTTGTTTAATTGCTTTTGCCATGTGGCCAGGAAATCAATGAATATTTGTTGTCATTTTATTTTCCTCCTTTCAACCTTTTTTTGAAAACTTTTATAATTTTAAATAAAAATTATTTAAAGTAATCTTCAACTCATTCTAATGAAATTACGGGAATTTTTTTCCGTTTTTTAATATCTTCTAAAAATTTAGCACAAAGAAATAAATTATCGGTTGTTTCACCTTCTAGTAAAGACAAATTTGTTGTCATTAATTTAATAAATTCTTTAACAATTTATTTTACTGATGATTTTGGTTGAATCCAAACACTATATGCTGTTTCTAATTTTTTTTGATATTTTGTTAATAATAATTGGAATGCTTTAATTGCCACTATTTCCGTATTATCTTCTATTTTAAAAAGCCCTAAAATTTGTGTATTTCAATAAACATTTGGTTGAGAAAAATTAATCCCCGTAATTGGTACTGTGTCAATAAATTCAATATTATTATAACGATAAATCTTTTCACGAGCAAAAAATATTCCTTTTGCTTTCTCAAAGAATTCATTATTATCAAATATTTTTTCTAATAAAATCTCTTTATTACTATCTGGTAAACTAATAATTAATATTTTCTTATTAGCATACTTTTTTAAAAGTTTCTTAAAATTGGCTAAACACTGCTGATATTCTTTACTAGTTTGCTCATCATGACACAATAGCATTTGGCAATAAATTCCTGGGGTTTGATAATATTCCATTCATTTTTTTGTTTGTTCAACATCAGCTTTTTGTGTGTTTGAAAATAAAATTATTCTTTTCACATCATTTAATTTTGCATAATTTAAAAGATTACCACCAGAATGTGCAATTCTTGCATCAACAATTTCAATAATAACATCAGCTGTTTCAGCAAGTTTATAAACCTTTTTATTATTTTTAATAAATTCTTTGGGAATTGAAAATTTCTTATCACACATAATTGTGTTTCCTCCTTGTGTTATTATTTTAATACAAATTAAAAAAACTTTATCAGTCTTTTAGGGTTATTTTGTTTTAATAATCTCTTTGATTCGAGCAGCTTTACCAGTACGATTACGCATGTAATAAATTCTAGCACGACGAACTCGTCCATATTTTACAATTTCAATCTTATCAATTAATGGTGAATGTAAAGGGAATTTTCTTTCAACTCCAGCACCTTGACTAATTTTACGAATTGTAACTGATTTAACAATTCCGCTACCTTGTAACTTAATTACTACTCCTTCAAAAGCCTGAATTCTAAACTTATTTCCTTCCTGGATTTTATAATGTACTTTAATTGTATCTCCTGAAGAAAATTGTGGCAAATCATTACGAAGTTGAGGCTTTGTAATTTCTTCTGTTAAATTCATATTCATAACTGTTTTTTTTCCTTTCTAAGGTAATTAAACCTTTTTTTCGCTTTTAATTTTTTCTAATAATATTTGTTGTTCTGTGGTTAAAACTTTTTTTTCTAAAAGATCAGGACGTTTTAATCAAGTTTTTTTTAATGCTTCATATTCTCGTCATTGGGCAATTTTCTGATGATGACCACTTAATAAAACTTCAGGAACATAATGTCCATCATATTCAACTGGTTTTGTATAAACAGGATAATCTAATAGATTGTTAGAAAAAGAATCATTTAAATGTGATTGTGTATTAATTACATTTTCGCATAAACGAGTGACACTATCAATTACAACCATACTAGCTAATTCACCACCAGTTAAAATATAATCACCAATTGATAATTCGTAATCAATATAATATAAAACTCTTTCATCAAAGCCTTCATAATGCCCACAAACTAAGATTAAATCATTATTATTTGCTGCAAATTGTTGCACTTGTTCCTGAGCATATTGTTTCCCTTGTGGTGTTAACAAAATTGTTAGACTGTCTTTTGTTTGGTAAGCTTTAATAGTTGCTACTAATGGTTCAATCATTAAAACCATTCCTTCACCACCACCATATTGGTAATCATCAACTTGATGATGTTTGCCAATGCTATAATCACGAATATCAACAATTTTAATTGTAATCATCTTTTCACAAAGTGCTTTTTTAATAATTGATGTTGTCATAAAATTATTAAACATTTCTGGAAATAAAGTTAATACTGTAAACTTTTTCATCTTAAATCATCCTTTTTAAAATAATTTTTTGTTGTTGAAGATTAACTTGTTCAACATACGCATCAACATTTGGAATCATCATTAATGTACCATCTGTTGTTTTAATTTCAAAAACAAGATGTGCTTTTGTTTCAAATTGATTTACTAAGACTCCAATTTTTTTATGACTATGAAAGACTGTAAAATTAATTAAATTTTCTTGATTAATAACTTCTGCGTAATTCAAATCTGTTTTTTGACCAAACAAATAGCATTCTTTAAACGATATTACCTCATTAATATTAGTAAACTCTTTAAACTTTAAAATATAATCTTGTTTGGTAGCAGTAATCTTAATTAATGTTACTGGTGTATACATCATTTGAACTTGAATAAACATTAATTTATTAAGTAATTTATTTATATTTTTAATGTTTATTAATAAAGTTACTTTAACCTCGCCTTTAATTGCATGGGGCTTTTTAATCTTAAAAATTTTTAATAAATTTTCCATCTATAAAACCTCAAACTTAATATTAACTTTATTTTGATCAACATGTGCTCTAATATTTAATAAAATTCGTAAACTATTAGCAATTATTCCTGCTTTACCAACAACATACCCAAACACTTCTTCACTACACATTACTAATAAGTTAATTTCTCCTATTTTTGTCGGTGGCACTTGGCGAATTTCATAATATAATTCATTATTAGCCTGACAAATTAACGGATTAATTAAATTTTTAAGTTCGGTAATATACATTAATTAACACCACATTCTTAATTACAACTATTTTTTTGCTTCTGTTGTTGTCTTTGCTTTTGTACTTTTTGTTACCTTTGTTTTTGAATTTGTTGCTATCTTTTCTTTTGTACTCTTTGTTGTTTTAGCAACATATTTTTCATTATGCAATTTAGTCATTAAACCTTCTTTACTCAACAAATTACGAACAGTATCAGTTGTTTGTGCCCCTGTTAATAATCATTTGTAAGCAAGATCATGATTAATTTTCACATCACCATTAATAGGATTATATGTTCCAATTAACTCAATATATTCTCCATCACGTTTGACACGAGCATCTGTTGCAACAATTCGATAGAATGCTGCTTTTTTTTTCCCTATTCTTTTTAAACGTAATTTTACCATTAATAATTTCCTTTCTAATTCTGTGTTCATGTTAAACTATAAAACTTAACATCCTTTATATAATACCCGAAATTAAAAAAGAGTCAATTTTTTTAACTTAACACTTTATTTTTTGCTAATCATATTTTTTTCCTTCAGAAGAATCATTTTTAAAAACATTTAGCACTGATTGTGGAATGAAAACATCTTTTTTATGCAATGTCATTCTTTTTCCACTAATACCAAATATTTTTTTTCATTTACTCGTTTGTTTAATGTTTCTCCCTGATATTTCGAATATAACTTATTATTTAAAAAAATATATAAATATTGTAAACCAATAAATAAAGTTAAAATACAAATAAAAGAAAAAGTTAAAATTAATCATCCTCACTCTTGATAAACATTAAGAAAAAAATAAAGCTATCAAGTATCAGATGGTCTATCATCTAAATGACGTAATGTTCCTCAAATTAAAATTACAATAAAATAACAAACTGGATAAATTAAAATTAATCATAATGCTAATTTATAATATTGTTTTAAATTATATTGAAAAGTACCTGCTGTTAAAATATAACTAATAATCATCTAATTGGAATTACTAAGTGCAAAACAATTGTTGATATTCAAGCATATACATTGTATTGATTAGCATCTTGTGTACTTGTAAAAATTCCAAGTCAAAAAACTACCATTGTAATTGTAATATATTTTGTCACCGCTAATTTAATTAAATAACTAGGACTTTGAATTTTAAACTTATTTTCAAATAAATAAATGAAAAAATAGACAGCAACAATATAATTAGTTTGCGTTGTAAAAAACAAATAATAATTTGATACTCGTTCTGCATATCCTAAATCAGAAAATTGGGGTTGCGGACTTATTGGTAGTAAGAAAAAAGTTGATTTTTTATAAAAAATATAAATAAAGTAATTAAATATAAATTAAAGTAATCGCTTATAAGAGCGATTTTTTTAATTGCATTATTCATCAGATAGTATCTTTAAAATTAAAAATTAACCTATTTTCTCCATCAATTAGTTAATTTTTATAATTTCCTTTCTGTGATTTATTATATTTTTTCGGTTTAACAACTAATAATATTATTTTTTTAATAAAGGTACTATCTGATGAATAATGCAATACTAAAACTTAATATTTTGATGCTTAAAGATGGATAACTCATCTATGGCACGAAGCCTTAAAGAAAGTGTGAAAGCGATTGGGTTTAACCATATTTATTTCTTTAATTCTCGGCGGGGTTAGTCGCCCGCGAAATGTCAGAGCGTGTGTTTTTGGCTTGTTTCATAAAAAGAGTGCTGTTAAACCGAAAAAAACAATATCCGACACTAAAAAACAAGAGGGAGGAGCTCCAAAAGGTTATTTTCTTTATATAAAGTTGTGTAGGGATGGATGAAGCGTAATTAATAACTGGATAAGCTGTTTTTTTGTTTATTTCCGTGGGGGGTAAACTCTATCAAAATATCCTATCCGCCCCCGCTCACCCCCGAAGTGAAGCGGGCGGCGAAGTAATTAAATACTAAAATAAATTATCTACTAAATATCAAAATATTAACCAATAAAGGAATATTATGTTTTTTTACAGAAAGGAAATAAGAAAATGAAAACATTACAAGATTTAATTAAAGATTTAACAGATATTATTGTTGATCAAGAAAAAATCAATGATTATTTAGCAAGTGAAGCATTAGATTTACGAGGTGCTGATTTAAATAGTGCTAATTTAACTTATGCTGATTTACGATGGGCTAAATTACAAGATGCTATTTTAATAGGTGCTGATTTACGATGGGCTGATTTAAAAGATATTAAAATAACACAACAACAATTAGACAAATTAACTGTTATTGAGGATGATAAATAATGAATATAACAGAATCAATTAAATTTAACAAACTAAAAGAAGAAAATGAAGCACTTAAAAATGAAATTACAGAATTAAAACAACAACAATTATATAAAGAAGATTTTACAAATCAATGTTTAATGTGTTTTTATGATAGTTGTCTTAATAAAGGACATGCCATATTTTGAAAATATTTATTAAAAGATACTTTTGAATATTACAAATTACCTAGTAAGGATGTGAAATATGAAAAAGTTAAATAAAAAAAGTATTAGCAAAATAAATGAATTAATGCTTAGAAGTTATCCAGTTTCATTTGAAGATATTACTGATGAACATTGAGCATTAGGTAAAACTAATTGATGAAAGGATTATTTATAATGTCAGAATATAAAAGTAAATATATTAATAAAACTTGAGATGAAATAACAACATCTTTTGATTGAGTTAATTGTAAACCTATTGATTGTCGTATTTCACATCATAAAAAACATTATGATTTACAATGTTTAGAATGAGCAAAAATGTACTTAAATTTATTTAAAAATAAATGAGATGTTATTTTTTCATATATGAAACATTATAAAATTAACGATATTTTAGATTTAGCATCAGATGGATGAAAAATATTACAAATTGACCAAAAAATCAAAGGAATAAATTAAAATATATTATTTCAATTGACCCTGCTGGAATTGGACAAACTGGTATTATTATTTATAATGTTTTGCAAAAGAAAATAATTAATAATATTACTTTTAGTTCTAATTCTGAAGAAGAAGCAATAAATAATATGTATTTAATATTAAATAATTTTAAAAATAAAATTTGTTCTTATTTAAACAAAGTTATTGTAATAATTGAAGATTACCAACTTCATAAGGGTTTAAAAATAAAAAATCCTTTATCTACTCCTAAATTTATTGGTGGTTTAAAAGTTTTATGCAAATATTTATTTAATTTAAATTATGTTTTACAATCGCTAGTTGTTAAGAAAAATTATATTTATACTGGAAATATTAAGCATGAATTAGATGCTTGGAAACATTTACAATATTTTTTATTAAAAGGAGTTGATAAAAATGGCACAAACAAAAAGTAATTTATCTAAAAAATCAATAACTAATAAACCTAAAATAAAAAATAAAAAAGTTAATAAGTTAGAATTAACTGTTAAATTACATGAAAATCCTATTAAAACTAAAATTAAAGCACTTGTTGCTGGTGGCGTTGAAGTTGATGTTTGTTCGGCTAAATGTCAGTGAGACGGATTAAATTATTCAACATTATCAATATATAACCCATCTGTTTTAACTGAATTTTTGAAATTAAAAAAAGAAGATGAAATAAAAATTAAAGGCTCAGTATTTAATCAGTTAAATATAAAAACTAAACGCTATTTTTTATCTTTTCTATCTTTTCGAGTAGATAGTTTTGAAATTATACAAAAAGCGATTAGAAAAAGAACAAATACAAATATTAAAAAATAGGAGGAAAAACAATGGCATTAAAAAATGTAAAATATGTTCTTATCAATGAAGAAAATGAACCAATTAAAAATGAAGATGGTAGTTTAGATATTAAAACTGCTGAAATTATTTTAGAAAATACTGCTGAAGTTGAAGAATTTAATGCAAGTAATTTAGAAAATAGTAATCAACAAATCAATGAATTACAAACAAAAAATACTGAATTAACTTCTCAAATTGAACAACAAACAAAACAAATTGAAGTAATTGACTTTATTACTTCTTTAACTGATAATGAAGAATTTAAAAATGTTTTATTAAAATCATTAAAATCTTATGATATTAATGATGATATTGAAATCATCAAAACACAATTGCAAAGTGTTTATGATGAATTAATTAAGGTACAAACAGTTAATACTGGTGGAGTACCAAAAACAGAAGAAAAACAAAACAATATTTTAGATACAGACAATGTATTTAATAAATAGAAAGAAGGTATAAAATTATGGCACAAAACCCACAAAGAATTTTTGGAGATATTGTTAATCAAGCAACAGTTAATGATAAAGAAACATTTGAACAATGATATTTACAAACTTATCAACAAAAGTTAAGTTGAGAAGCTTTATTTGCGTGAAAAGAAGCAAATAAATTTGGTTTAAAATATAAAATAAAGAAAAATATTAAATATAAACAAGGTCTAGGAAAAAATGGACAAGTATTTAATACAGATGATAATTTATTAAAATATTCAGCAGTAGAATTTGACGAAGGAACTGTTGAATTAGATACAATTTTAACTTTTGCTCGTAAATTAGACCCCATAGAAAGTGATTTTAACCCTAATTTATGGGCTGTTGATATTGAACAAGCAATGGATACTGAAGTTGCTTATAAACGAAATAAAATTTTAGAAATTATTAATAAAGGAGAAGTTACAACTATTCAAGGAAATAAAGCAGATGATACAAATGCTTTACAAATCCACGATGAAATTATGGACAAAATATATGAAAATGGTTTTACACCATCAGAAACAGTTGTGCTAGGTTCAGCAGATTTTATCCGTGGAATTCGTAATAAATTACAACTACAACTTGGAGCAAATGACCAAATTAATAGTGTAATTGAAACAAGCGGAGCAATGAAAACTGTTGAAGGAATAACATACTATATGGTTCCTAAAAAATTACCAATTATTAATGAAGATGGTTCAGAAGGAACAATTACTTTATTACCAAATGGTGTTAATGCAATTGCCTTTAAATTTAGTAAAAAATATGATCCACTAATTTTACGTAAAAAAGACCACACCCCATTAAGGGTTGGTGCAGCAGCATTAGGTACTGGAATGGGTAATACTTTAATTATGGAAAGAATTTTAGAATTAGGTGGTGCAGTAGTTGAACCAAAAGGAATTATTAAACACACCTATGTAATACCTTTATCAACAGTTATTACAACACCTAATTTAGGTCAAATTACAATGGCGGGTGATACCCCAACAACAGCAGAATTAGAAACTGCTATTAAGACAAAAAATACTAATTATCAAAATGGAGATGCAACATTCTCTAATATTACATCTACTGGCGCATTAGCAACTGGAAATCCAGATAAATATAGTGGCACAGTTTCTCTAATTTATTCAAAGTAAGTAGCGCCATAGATATTCACGATAAAATTAAAAATGTTGATACTTTAACAGATGACGAAATAATTAAAGGAATTATTGTACCGCAAAAAGTAGCAAGTGAAGATTTAAGACCACTTTTAAATGATAAAGTTTTAAAAGCAGTTAAAGCGGTTGATGCAAGTTTAACAGCAGATGATTATGAATGATGACCGTTATATTATCAAGGTTCACCATCAAGTTATGATATTACTACAACAGATATTTATGTTGATATTTATATTGCTGGTAAAAAAAATGCAACTGGTGTTTCACAAGTTCAGTATTATAAAGTACAAAAAGTAAATCAAATAAGTATTAAACAATTTAATAAAGATAATATTGGAACTTTAAAAACACCTTGATATAGTGATGTTCCTGATTTAACTAAAAAAGCAGATGTAATTACTGAAATGAATACTGGTTTTATTAAAGCAATTCAAAAACTTAATGCTGGTTTAACAACTTCAGATTATATTGTTAAT
>NZ_PUUH01000285.1:0-8334 GCF_002968355.1 Spiroplasma sp. ChiS
ATTATTCATCAGATAGTATCTTTTATTTAAAAGTGATATTATTAGTTGTTAAACCGAAAAAATATAATAAATCACAGAAAGGAAATTATAAAAATTAACTAATTGATGGAGAAAATAGGTTAATTTTTAATTTTAAAGATACTATCTGATGAATAATGCAAATAAAAAAATCGCTCTTATAAGCGATTACTTTAATTTATATTTAATTACTTTATTTATATTTTTTATAAAAAATCAACTTTTTTATTACTACCAAAAATAATGTACTTGATACAAAATATAATTTTATACTATGTAATTATATTTTACTTTTTGAAAAAATACAATATAATTTAATAATAAATTTAAAAAATATTAATGTGAGGGCAATGATGGCAAAAAAGAAAAATATTTTTAAAGAATTACATCAATTAAAACAAGAAGAAAAAGAAATTCATGAAAAAAAAGTTAAAGAAATTGTTGAGGAAACATACCATAATCAAACAATAAAATTAGAAACTTATCAAAAACTAAAAAAAATTACTTGATATCATTATTTAATTGCTATTTTAACTAGTGCAATTTTACTTGGAATTAGTTTTTTATTAGGAATTTTTGCCTTTAAAGATATTAAAAAAACAGAATGAATTGTTGTTAGCTTCTTTGTTTTAATTTTATTAATCTGATTAATTTTAGGATGATATAAAAATAAGCAAGCCGCAGCTTACTTTAATAATCATTGTCGTCGTTACCAATCTACTTTAACTGATGAAGAAGCAATAATTAAAAAAAATCGAAAAATATTATTAATTATTGCTGGAATATTATTAATTTCTTCCCTAATTATCTTTTTTACTATATGTTATGTGAAGTAATAACTATAACCTGCTCTTCAACTTACAACTCACTTACAAACCTCGTACAATTTATAATTTAACTAACCAACTCTAAATTAAAATTTACACAAAAATGCAAACAAATCATTGACAATATGACTATTTATATTAAAACTATAAGCAAAGTAATTATAAGAAAAATTTACAATATTTTCATCCTGACATTTAACTTTTGAGCAAAATAATTCTACAACAAAAGATTGTTGCTTTTTAATGAAATTAACTTTATATTTATATCTCTTATCATTCATAAATGTGAAAAACTTACTTTTTAAATTTAGTGTATTCTTAAAAAATTAAAAATAAGTTTAAAGATTGACAACAAGGTTATTATTTCTCCTTTTTTTCTAAAACACTAGCACTCTTAACTAATTCATCAAAATTTGTTTGATTCATATTAAAAACAAGATTACCATTACTATATGTTTCTAATTGATAATAATGTCAAAAATCCATTGTTACTTTCGCAAATTCTTCCAATTGTTGGTCAACTTTATCTTTTGGTACTAGGATATTAACAGGTGTTTTTAATTTCTGGCCTCTATACCCTCCTTCCTCATTCAATAAAATATTCTCAATGAACATATCCTCCAAATTAATATATGTTGGGACTCCTCTTACATAATAATCACCTATTTCTTTAAAAGAATATTTTTGTTTATAAAATTTTAAAAAGTTTTCCTTGGTTAATTTGTTAGGATTATATCCTTCCTTTGCTCATTTTAATACTGAATGGTCTTTATAAAAGTATTCAGTCTGATGGAAAATATTATGCATTATGCCACTAATATTATTAAATCTATTAACTCAATAAAACATAATTTTTTTCTCTTTTACTTTTTGTTCAATAAATGAACGAAATACATAAACCAAAGGCAAATCTAGATAACTACTAAATTCTGTGATAATAATTTTATAATCTAGTTTTTTCAAAATATTATCAATAAAAATAGAAAAATATTCTGCAAGTTGTTTTATAATATTACGTAAAATATCAATATTATTACCAATAACTACGTTTTTATTAATGTTATCCTGCACTGGGGATAATTCTTTAAAGCGCACTTCATAAGCAATATTAACCTAGACTCTAATTCCTAATACTGCTTGGGGAGTATCTTCTAATAGTTTTGCTATGTTCTCAAAATTAATATTATACAAAGTAAATGAAATATCATTTTCTCCTAAGAACAATGGCATTGTATCAACATAATAATTTGAATATCGATCTTGTAAATCTTGATTCAAATTATTAAACTCTGCTTTAAAACCAACAAGCAAATGATGTAAAAAACGATATTTACTAATTGCTGTGCTCGTTAAAGTTAATAAACCATCATTTTTTGTTTTTAACTCTGCGACTAGTTCTTCAAATGATGATATTTGCTCTGGATATTCCTTAAATAATATCAATCATTGTTTTTGTTTGTCATCATGTTGATAAAGTTTGCTTTGCTTCCTTTTTTATTTGATTTAAAATTTCAAGATCTTGATGACCTTCCATTTCATCCTCTTCAGGCTCATGTTTTGCTCGCACTGTACAACTAACAACACCCAAACTACTACCGAAACCTAAAACAAAAACACTAAAAAGTGTTAATAACCGTTTCATCTAATTGCCACCTTCTTTTTGTAAGACACTTTTAATTATACTTATTTAAAAAAAAAAAAAAAAAGCACCTTAGTGTTTTTAACAACCAAGTTGCTTAATATAAATATTTTTAAAAATAATTTGTCTTAACTATTTTCTTTAAAAGCAATGACTTCTATTTCTATTAAAGCTGCTTTTGGTAAAACTTTAACAGCAAAAGTACTACGTGCCGGTTTATGCTCTTTAAAAAAGGATTCATAAATTTCATTAACAACAAAATCATTAATATCACTTAATAAAATTGTTGTTTTAATAACATTATCCTTAGTATACTTTGCAAGGGTTAAAATAGCATTAATATTTGCTAATACTTGTCTTGTTTGATCACTAATATTATCAACTAAAAGCATTGTTGTAGGATTTAATCCTAATTGTCCAGAAATATACAAAAACCCATTTGCAAGTTTAATCGCTTGGGAATATGGACCTACGGATTGTGGTGCTTGAACAGTATGAATTAATTCCATTATGGTGTAATTGAATTAATAAATTCTTGTTCCATTACCGTATATCCTGCTTTTTCCAAATCAACAACAATCTTTGTTAATTCAATCCTCATATTAATATCAATTACTAAGCGAATAATTTCACGATTAATTTCAAGACTATTTTCTAATTGTGAATCAAAAATTTGATAAATTTGAACACCATGCGAATCAACAATATTAGTAATTTTACTAATATATTCTTTCCCTAACCTAATGGGGCATCAATTTTTAAAATAATTCGACGACATTGGTTAATTAAAGCACGGTTATTAATATTTAAAAATGTTGTTACATCAATATTACCCCCTGATAAAACACAGGCAATTTTCTTATTTTTAACATTTAATTTATTAAATAATACTGCAGCGGTTGTTACCGCACCAGCACCTTCAGCAACAATTTTACAATTTTCAAATAAAAATAAAATTATTTCTGCAATTTCTGCTTCTGAAACCAAAATAACATCATCAAAATATTTATTTAAAATTTTAAAAGTAATATCCCCACATTGTTTAACAACAATTCCATCAGCAATTGATAATTTACCTTGAACAGAAAATGGTTTATTCATTTTTCGTGCTTCATAATAACTTGGAACATTCTGTGTTTGTACTCCAATTAATTTGCACTTTGGATTAACTGCTTTAATATACGTGGCAATTTCGGATAAAATCCCCACCAATTGGAACAAGAACATAATCAAGATCTTATAATTCTTCAAAAATTTCAATGCCAATTGTACCTTGGCCACTAATAACATCAATGTCATTAAATGCATGAACAAAAAATTTATCTTCTGCTTTAGCAATTTCTAAGGCTTTTTTATTGGCATCATCAAAGAAATCACCATGTAAAATTACTTCAACACCATAATTTCTTGTTGCATTAATTTTACTAATTGGTGCTGTTTGAGTCATCACAATTGTTGCTGGTACTTTTAATAAATTAGCTGCAAAACTAACCCCCTTTGAATGATTCCCAGCACTCGCTGCTACTACTCCTTTTGCAATTATTTCTCTGGTTTAAGTTCCATCATTTTTGCTAACGCCCCACGTAGTTTAAATGAACCAGCCCGTTGTAAATTTTCTAATTTTACATATACTTTATTGCCAGTAATTTGACTTAATTTTGTTGCAAAGATCAATGGTGTTTTAATAATATGATTTTTAATTTTTTTATATGTACTTTCAATTTTTTCTTTTGAAATATGAAATTCCATACAATTTGCTCCTTTTTTAAAATAATTTGGACCTAGTTTAATTACAATAAAAAAATACTTTAATGCACATTAAAATATTTTTAAAACCTATCTTCTTTAATTTTGTTGCATAATCCTACTTAAAACTTATTCTAATTGATTAACCTTGTTGCTGTTTCTTCAACTGTTTCTTTCGTAATTTACGATTAGTGGTCATATTGGGAGGTAACGTAATATTTAATTTTTGTAATAAAAAATCAAATGAAAATTCAACTTCACTAATTTTAGCAATCTTAATCCGTTTTTTTAATGCATATTGAGTGACATAATATAAATGTAATGGTGAATTTAAAACAAAATTTAACGAATTATTTGCTCGATCATATCAATTTGGTATTCGGTTTAAATTAAAATAACGAATCATTGCTTGGGGATTATTAGTCACCAAATAATAACTATTTTTAATATTAAAAGCAGCTAATTGTCCCGTATAAATTTGTGTTCCATTCATTACCATTGTAAATTCATCAATATAATCCTTAATTTCATCTAGTAAATGGGATGAAAAAAAGACAGTTTTACCACGTAGTGTTAATTGCTTTAAGTAAAAAATAATTTTTTTTCGATTATTAATATCTAATCCTGCTTCTGGTTCATCTAAAATTAAGATTTCAGGGTCATGAATAATACCCTGAATAATCATTACTCTTTTTTTCATTCCTGATGAAAACGAATTAACATCTTTATCACGGTGTTCTCAAATTTCTAATGATTTCATTAAGTATTCAATTCGGTCACGAAGATATCTCCCCCGCAAACCATTTGTTTTTCCTAAATACTTTAAAAAATTATAAGAACTAATGTTTTCAGGAAAAGTAACAAACTCAGGAACATAACCAATCATTTTTTTCATACTAATTTTTGTTGCTTTTTTCCCAAAAATTGTAATATCACCCTTAAAACCTTTTAAACCACCAATTAAAGATTTAATAAAAACTGTTTTTCCGCTCCCAGAAGCACCTAAAATGGCGTGTAATTTTCCACGACTAACATTAAAATTAAACGGACCAACAATACTATTTTTAAACTTTTTACTAAAATTACGCGAAGCAATCGCAACATCGCTAAGTACTAATGCATTATTATTCATGCTTTAACATCTCCTTCTTCCTGCCTTAAGTAATATTTTTGCGACGTAAAATTAAATAAGCATTAACTAAAAACAAACCAGATATTCCTAAATAAATATATAACAATAAATTAATATTTAAGAATGGAGGCACAACAAGGTCAACCTTTTTATCTTGTTTTAATGATATTGGGAAATCTTGATAACTCATTAAATAATTATTTTGAACATTAAAATTAATGTTGCTTCGTTGAAGTGGTTCAAATCAAAATGGAACATATGATAAAGAACTTGTTCAAATTTGATTTCAATGTTCAATAATATTAATTTTAGAAATTAATTCATACGTTTGCATTAAATCATCATATTTTTGTCATTCTGTATTTATTTTAAGTGGCACAGCTTCAAGTAATTTATAATCCATTACTTTTTTTAAAATATTAATTTCAATTTCTCTTAAAACATAAAGTGTTTTAATTTCAAAACCATCCTCAATTCTATCTTCAGCTCCAAAATAATTAAGAATTCAATCTTGAAAGTCAGGACCATTATCATATTCGGAATCAGCTGGTGAAATTCCAGTCCGAGCAAATTCGACACGAAAAACATTTACTGGATTAAATCCATTTGGTTCTGACAATTTTTGGTTTTCGGTTCCTACCTTCCCATCAGATGATATTAAACTATAATAGGATTTATCTAAATCAAAGTAAAATAACGAATTTCCATTTAAATCATTTGTTCTAAGATACAACTCTCATGATTTTGCACTTTTTTCAATAAAGTTAATACAGTCAAGTAATTCTTGATGAATTTCATTATTTGGATCTAATTCTCCTGGTGATTTAAAAAAGAAATTTGTTGCAAAATTCAATTTCATTTTAAGATTACTTCCGCCAACTTTATTAATAATCTCAAAAATGGTTTCATCCTTATTATCATATTTATATTTTGTTATTTTATCTCACTTATTAAGTTGTTCAATTGTATAACTTTCTTCTTTCGGTTTTGTTAAACCTAATGATTGATAAAATTCTAATCGTTTAATTCGTAAACTAGGATCACTTGTAATATTTTCATAGTCGCGCGTTTTAAAAACTTTATCTAAATCATCGTAATCTCACGAATTATAAAAATCTCAAATTTTACTAGTCAAATTATTATATTTAATTAATTTTTTTTCTAAATTTCTTTTAAAATTAATTGTACTTTTAATAATAAGAACGGGATAATTTTGTTTAGTCATACTAGTTTCTATAAATGACAAATCAATTGTATTCGCTAAACTCATAATTAACGAATATGGCATCCCCCCAACTAAAAATAAACTACAGAAAATAACAACAATTAACAAAACTACTTGCGAATTTAAAAAAGTTACAGCAAATAAAATACCACTTGATGCAAAAAAAGATAATGCTAAAGAATACAAAAGTAATTTTAATAATAAATTTTGATAAACTTCTAAATATTCTGAATTATTATTAATTAAATAGCCAATATAACCAATTCCTAACGCAAACAAAATAATTGTTCCTAAGAAAAAGATAATCAAAATTCAAAGTGAAATTAATTTTAAGAAAAATAAAGTAAAACTAGAATATGGTTTGGAAATTAAGAGCAAATATGTACCATCTTCAAATTCTCGACCAAAAATTTTAATGATGACTAACAAAACAAACAATAATAATAAAATATTATTAAAAATAAAAACTCCATATTGAAAATTTTTTAAAAAATCGTAAATATTTGTTGAAGATAAAAAAAGAGTAATTGCAAGTGCAGCAAATAAAACAATTGACAACAACACTAAAACTCAAACTGCCATTGAACGGCGGATTTTAAAAATTGAAAATGATATTATTGAATATCATGAATTTGATTTACCTTTTCTAAGCATTCTATTCTCCATCTATTTTTTAAATTACTTAATTTATGCTTGTCAATTTTATAGCAGGATATTTGTACAATATATATTTTATCATTTTTTAATTTGTTTTACAAGTATAGGTGATTTTTAAATTGTAGAAACCACACACATTTTGTATTTTTGGTTTTTACAGTTTTGAACCAAAAATTTTTATAATATTTTTAATTAAGGAGTTGAAATTATGCAAACAAAACAATATTTTATTTTGCAGTCGCTAGTGAAAAAGTATGGTAAAGATATTGTTATTAATACTGTTAATAAGATTGCAAAAGATATTGAAATTAAAAAGTAAAAGAATAAATTATTCCGCTTAATTTATTAGCGGATAATTTATTCAGTAGTGTTTTTAATGGAGCGAAGCGACAACGAGCGGAGCGAGTTTGCAAATTTCAATTTTTTAGTTTTTAGAAAGGAGATGTATTATGCCAACTTGATTAACGACAATATTTAGTGTTGTTATTGTATTAGCAATTTTTCTTTATTTTGGTTTATTAATTTACCAAAAAATTAAACAAATTCGAGGAAAGAAAAAAGATAAAAAAGAAATTGAAAGAAAGGAGAGTAATAAATAATGTTAGGTATGTATTTAACAACAGCGTTTAATTTTTTAACAGCACCTACACCTAAAACTATGTCTGAGGGTATGACTGGTATTTGAACTGGTTTATCTAGTGCATTATGAAAAGTTAAAGAAGGTATAACAAATATTTTACCTGAGATAATGGTTTTCTTAGGTGAAGCGTGAATTATATTAATTCCATTTGCTATATTTTGTATTATTAAAATCTTAAACTTTTTCCGTGTTATGGTTAAAGGATTTTAATATTTATTATAATCGATCATATATCTTAGTTAAGGCACACTAGGAATTTTTAGTGAAATAATTGTTTTAATTGGTGATACCATTCATGATAATCAAAAAATAGATGGTATCACATTTGTAAAAAATGAATTTATTAAATAGAAAAATGAACTTATTATATTTACTATTAAAGTTCTTAATAGTTATTTTCAGTGTGCCAATTTTTATTATTTTTATATTTAACAATGTTTATTAACAATG
>NZ_PUUH01000286.1:0-7581 GCF_002968355.1 Spiroplasma sp. ChiS
TTCTTCTGCTACATTAGGTTTATAAAGTTTTGATGTAATTTTTTTTTTCTGTTGCAGCACAAGTATTATTAAAAAGATTAAAAATAGTTTCAAAAAGTAATGTCATTCTTGCATCTACTGAACTTTCTGGCTTAAATAAACTAACTTTTTTAAATAAAGTATCAAAATCTGCTTGGTTCATCTTAAAAACAAGTTTATTATTATAAGTTTCTAATTTATAATAATGTCAAAATGCCATTATTTTTTCTGCAAATTGCTGTAATTGTTCATCAACTTTATCTTTTGGTACTAAGACTTTAATTGGTGTCTTTAAATTTCTTCACTGCAAATTTTTATCTTTAAACGGTAAATTTTCAATTGTTAAATTACTTGGCAAAAAATATTTTATATCTGCTTTTACATAATAATTATTTTTACTAATAATATTGTTATGTTGTTTATAAAATTCTAAAAAGTTTTTTGCTGTTAATTTGTCTGGTTGATATCCTTCTCCTGCCAAGGTTAACATTGAATTTTTTCTATAAAAAGAACTTCATAAATTTAAAGTATTAAAAAAATGAGCAAAATAAGGTTGAGAATTAGTTATTATATTTTTTTTATCTAATTCTTGTTTAATAATTGGTCAAATTGTATTATTTCCATTGATATTATTAAAATGTTGATTTGATCTATCAATAATTTTATTTTCTTGCTTAATAAGTAAATCATTAATAAAGTTTATAAATCATAATTCAATGTTTTCTTGAACATTAGTTAAGACTTCCAGATTATTACTAGCAATAACTAACCCTTTACTTTCATAAACTTGGTCAAATTCTTTAAATTTAACTAAATAATTAATATCAAAACTAATTGTAATTGCATTTAAATTTTCTTTATTCTCAGCAATTAATTTTGATAGTTTATCAAAATTAATTTTATTTACTTTTAATTTGATATTATCATCTGACAATAATATTGGAAATTCTTTTTCTGTGTCACGATAAAAATTATTATAAGTAATGGCAAGTTCACTATTAATATTATTAACTTCTTTTTTAAAATCATTAATTAACTGTTCTAAAAAAGGTCATTTGCTAATTGCCGCGCCAATAAAGGGTTGTGATTCATCTGATTTTAAAGTTGTAATAAATTCATTAAGTTTAGTAACATCATTAAAATACTTATTAATATCAATCAATGCTTTAGCATCTCATCAATCTTTAATTTTCTTTTTAATTAATGTTATTATTTTATAAAAAGTTTCAATATCTTGATTCGCTTCTGCTGTATATTCATTAGTTTTTGCTAAATTGTTACCTCTTATTGCACAACCATGCATGCACTACCTGTTGTGCCTGATAAAAGAATACTTAAAATACCTAAAATTTTTTTCATTCATTATTTATACCTCATTCTATTTAAACGATATATTTTATATTATCTTACAAAAAGAAAAATAAAAAGTAATTAAACTTACTTTTCAAATTATTTGCAATAGATAAAAATAATTAACAATTTATTTGCTTAAATTACAAAAAAATTATTATTTAAATAATAAATTTTTTCTACTAATTAAATTGTTAATTAAATTTTAACTAATTAGTAACTAATCCTTGTGGTTTTTCATTTTCATATTTACCAATTAAAATACCACTAACCAAACCTGAAAAAAGCAAAGCAATAATACCAGCTGCAAGATTTGATTCTACTTTCCCTTTTAAAACATTATTACACATAATAATTGGTACTATTTCTACCCCAGTAATTATTAAATAAATAATAGCAGATGCATAAACACCATAACCCAATAACATTAAGTCACCAATAGAAAGTCTTATTAATGCTAATGATAATAAAACAATTGCTATAATACATCCTGCTCGACATAAATTATCTCGTTTTTTATTTTGAATAACATTGGTTTGAACATTCTCTTGTTCATTTTGTACATAATTTGTATCCATTTAAATTTGATACCTCCTTTTAAAATAAATATTTTATTAATATAAATTAGTTTTTCCATTATAAAATTTGTAATCAAATATTAAAGTTCTAAAATTTGACACGGTTACATTATAAAAAAATGCAAGTAATTAACTAATAAAATAATTACTTGTTTGGCCAGGAACAATACTTATTCTGGCAAATAAAAAAGTTAATATATTCGTAAAATAAATCTTAATAAATTTATTACTAAAATTAATCAAAAATTTCTTGAAGGTTTTTAAAAATATTATTTTGTAACAAATTAAAAGGATTGAGTTCTATTAAATATAGAATGACTTAATCTTAAAATTTTATTTTTTTATGTACACTTTTCGTTATATATTCACTTTTTAAGTTAATTTATTAATTATTTTAAATAAAACAATCAAAGCCATGATATAAAGCATGTTCTCTTTCTTTGAAAATATCTTTAATATCATATTTTTTTCGATAATCTTCAATTTTGCCCTTTTCAATAGCTCAAATTGCTTCACACGCTAATTTATGCGAATTACATAATGTCATTTGAGGAACATCACCACTATTTAGTGGTTCATAATATAATGCCCCTGTAATCATTTCATTTAAACCAAAACCAGGATATTCTCCTTTTAAAATTCCTTGGTGTAAACGAAAGTCAGAAATAATTGGTAATAAATATTTATTTTTATTATGAATTGCTTGTTCAACTACTAAACCAAATTCCATATGAGTTCCTGAATCTCATCCATCTAATTCAAAAATAACATAATCTGCCTCCGTTAAACCAGCATAATCTAATTCAAAAATTGCTTTATTTGTAGGGCGCTTTTTTTGATTTGTTTCAAAATCAACTGGATTTCCAATAATAAAATCTGGAAACATTTTACGCAACATATCTCCTTCACGTTTTCTTGCATTTCACTGGGCCTCAGTAAACATACTACCCGCATTATAAATTACTTTTTTATTATCTCTCATATTATTTTTTCTCCTTTATTGATTAATTATTGTTTCAAATTTTTTAAATTTTTCCATATCAAGACCTGTGCTATTAATATCACCCGTGATAAAAGCACCAACGGCAATTAAATCATATCCTAATTTTTTTGCTTCTTCATAATTAGTTAAATTAATTCCTCCCGAAGCCATATAAATTTTTGTTGGAAAAAATGTTTTAATTGTTTGAATAAAATTTAATTTAAATGCTGCTGCTGGAAAAATTTTAATAATTTCTCATTTAGCATTAACAATATCGTTAACTTCTTGTAGTGTCATTGCCCCTGGAATATATAGTAAATTATTTTGATGACAATATTCACTAACTGCTTGGTTAAAAACTGGACCCACTAAAAATTGAGCTCCGACTTTTGCCGCTTGCATTGCTTGTTCTAATGTTAAAACTGTTCCTGCTCCAACTAAAATTGTTGGGTATTTGTTACGAAAAAAACTAATTAATTCTGCAACATTAGGAATCGTGAATGTTAATTCTAAACATTTGACTTGTAAATTAATTAACTGTTCACAAATTTGTTGAGCAACAGCATAATTATGATTTCGAATTACATAAAAAGTTTTATAGTCTAATAGTTTTTCTAATGTAATCATTATTCTTCTAAATATGCTGTAATTCTATTAATAATAGAACTTTGATCTAATTGCTTATACTTAATAACAGCATCAGCACTTCCCGATAAACCATAATCATCAACGCCCAGAACTAAACCAGTTTTACCAACAAATTTATATCAAACATAATCATTTGAAAATTCAATTGCAATTACTTTTGTTATATTTTTTGGAACAATTTTTTCTTGATAAGCCCTTGGTTGTTGTTCAAATAATTCAACACAAGGCATTGATACAACACGAATGTTTTTCTTAATTGTCTTAGCTGCAACAATTGCTGGCGCTACTTCAGTTCCTGTTGCAATAATAATTGCCTCCAATGGTTTTGTCTCATCTTCAGCA
The DNA here is from genome assembly GCF_002968355.1 of Spiroplasma sp. ChiS. Taxonomy (NCBI): domain Bacteria; kingdom Bacillati; phylum Mycoplasmatota; class Mollicutes; order Entomoplasmatales; family Spiroplasmataceae; genus Spiroplasma; species Spiroplasma sp. ChiS. The sequence continues at coordinate 3,919 of NZ_PUUH01000286.1, forward strand.
ACAACAATATATCCCCCTTTTAGCGTTTGTTCTCAGCATGTTTCTGCTAATTGATATGGGGTATCTTGTCGCGATAAGATCAAAGCTGATGGAGTACTTTTTGCTTCCACGCTTGCTTTCAAACATCCAATTGCTTCTTTAATATCCGCTGGCCGAAAAACATTTAAATTCGGACAATTTCGTAACATTGCTAATTGCTCAACTGGCTGATGTGATTTTCCATCAAAACCAACACCAATTGAATCATGGGAAAAAGCAAAAATAACTGGTAAGTTTTGAATACACGCCATTCGAACACATGGTTTCATATAATCAGCAAAAATTAAAAATGTTGAATTAAATCCTTTCAAGCCTTGGTGTAATTCAACACCAATGCTAATTGTTCCAGCCGCAAATTCTCGCACTCCAAAATGGACATTATTATTTTGTGGAGTTGATGTTGTTCATGATCCATTATAACCAATGATTTTGGTTGCAGTTCCTAAATCAGCACTACCTCCAAACATATTATTTAAACATTTTTGTTGATAATATTTAAATACATCTCCCATAATAATTCGTGTTCCTGCTTTTTTATCTTTATCTGTTGTTAATAATTCTGCAAAAGCTTTTAAATCAACTGATGGAATAGCAAATAATTCTTCATATTCCTTTGGAAACGCTGCTTTGTAAGCAGTTATTTTTTTCTTTCATTCTTCATATTTTATTGCTCCTCGTTTAGCAAAAGTATCTTGTCAATGTTTTTTAACATCATTGTCAACATAAAATTGAGGATGATTAAAATCATAAAATGCTTTTACTTGGTCCATCTCCTCAGGAGTAAATGGTGAAGAATGCATTGGTGAACCTTGTTTTGGATGCCCATAACCAATAATTGTTTTACATTCAATTAATGTTGGTTTATCAGATTTTTGAGCTTGTTCAATTGCTTTTTGAATTGCTGGCAAGTCCTCATCTGCGTTTTCAATTCGAATATAATTTCAATTTTGTGCTTCAAAAAAACGTTGATAATCAATCTTTAAAACAGCATCACATTTTGTATCTAATTGACAATCATTTGAATCATATAACATAATTAATTTATTTAATTTTCACACCCCAGCTAATTGAATTGCCTCAATTGCTCCTCCTTCTTGTAAATCACCGTCACTACATAAAACATAAGTATAATGGTCAATGATTTTATAATCTGGTTTATTAAATTTAGCCGCTAGATGTTGTTCAGCTAATGCCATCCCAACCCCATAGCCAACTCCTTGCCCTAGGGGGCCAGAAGAATTATCGACTCCAGGAGTAACGTCATATTCTGGATGAGCTGGAGTTTTTGAATTAATATGACGATAATTTTTTAAATCATCAATTGTCAAATTATAACCAGCTAAATGTAAAATCGCATATTGTAAAGTTGAAGCATGTCCTGGGGATAATACAAAACGATCACGATTGATTCAATCGGGTACTGCCGTATTAGCAATTAAATTATCTAAATAAATTGCTTGCATTAGTGGTGCTGCACTTAATACAATCCCTGGGTGACCAGTTTTATTATAAATAATAGGATCTAACCCTAAAATTCTTAAATTACTTAAACTTTTTGTTTCAATATTATTATTTGTGCTTTTCATTTTAATTTCCTCCTTATTAAATTAAAATATTAATAATAATTATTTTTAAATTAAACAAGGAACCTTATTATCAAGAGGTAATAAATGTTGCATAATAATGCTTATTTTTTCTGAAAAATCATCATTGTCAGCATCAATAACAATAAATTTATAATCATTTTTTAATTCATGATATAAAATTTCATATTGTTCATTCAATTTTTCCCAGTAATAATATGGGGTTTCTAATTCTAATTGACGCCCACGCTGTTTAATTCGTTCAACAGCCTTTTCAGTTGAAACTTTTAAATAAATAATGACATCAAATCCTAATTTTTGTTTCAAAATTGGAACAATAACATTTTGAAAAAAACGATTGTAGACTTTAAAATCAATTTCATTCATAATTTTTAATAAATGAGAAACTCGCACAAAAACAGGGTCTTATAAAATTGTACGGTCAAAAACAGTATCATCTAAATTATCAATGTTAAAAAATTGCTCAATTCTTGTTGTTAACATATAAATTTGCATTTTAAAAGCAAATCCTTCCATGTCCTGATAAAAATCCTTAAAATATGGATTTTCTTCTAATGGTTCTTTAAATAAATTATAGTTTAATTGTTTGCATAATTCTTCACTAACTTTTGTTTTCCCTGCCCCAACGGTTCCAAAGACTGCAATTTTCATTTTATTGCTCCTTTCGTTTTTAACCCATTAATTGAACAGCAGTGTCTAATGCTAATTCAACCATTGTCATAAAATTATTTTGCCGTTCTAAAGCTGTAGTAACTTCTTTCGTCACAAGATGGTCAGAAACTGTTAATAATGTAGCTGCATGTTTTTGCGTAACAATTGCATTAGTAAACAAAGCATATGATTCCATTTCAACAACATCTAAGTTATGAGTATGAATAAAGTCTAATGAATCATCATAACGGTAAAAAACATCTGCTGCATGCGCAATTCCCGTGTGTGTTTTAATTCCTTTTGCTTGTGCTACAGCTTCAATTTCATTAAATAATTTTTCACTTGCGGCAATTAAATTACTATCAATATTAGCTGCAATTTTTGCATAATTACTTTCACCAAATGCTTCACGAACATTAAAGATATCATAAACTTTAATATTCGGATTATAACTTCCAGCTGAACCAATTCGAATAATGTAATCAACATCGTAAAACTTAAATAATTCGTATGAATAAATTCCAATGCTTGGACAACCCATTCCGCTTCCAGCAATTGTTACCTCAATGTTTTTATACTTGCCAGTATACATTAACATATTTCGAACTTCATTTACTAATTTTAAATTTGTTAAATATTTTTCCGCAACGGTTTTTGCTCGTAATGGGTCTCCCGGCATTAAAACGACTTTTGCAATTTCTTCTTTTTTGGCATTAATATGTGGTGTCATTTTTTGTTCCTCTCTTTTCCGCTTAATTTAATTACCAATAAATACCTATCAATCCTATTTTTATTTAAAAAGTAAGGATATTTAAACAACACGAAAAAGAATATTGTTGCATATCCACATAAATGATGTTTAATTTCTAGGATTATTTTAATTAATAGTTTAAGACAACAACAAAAATAAAACCATTTTAAATCAAATGCTATTAAACTTAATCATTAATTAATTTTTATTATTTATTATCTTTTAAATAATACTTTTTGATAGGTTTACTGCTTTAAATTAACAACTAAAAAACGCTTTTTGACCTCTTTCAAATTATTATTTAATAGTTTTCACTAATAAATAATTAATCATCCAACCCCAGAGATAATAACTATAAGTGCAGCATTGATATTTTACCAATGTTTTTTAGATCGGTCTACTGGCTTAGTTTCACTTTACTCACTATTCCTTCTCAAGAAATATTTTCTCAATGGAATTATGTTAGCTTTCATCCACTTTACAGTTGCTGGGACAGCCTAGGATTCACACCTAATTCCCGTAACATCCAAAATTGCTTTTTAAAGTTGTTAAAATAATAATATAAAGTTTACTTTTAAAATGCAAGTTAAAATTAACAAATTATTTACCAACTAAAAA
>NZ_PUUH01000287.1:0-7568 GCF_002968355.1 Spiroplasma sp. ChiS
CATATAATGGTTTAACAACTAGTCAATTAGAAAAAATTAACAATACTGAAGTTACAATTACTATTTATTTAGATAAAAATGGACAGATTATTGCAAAAAAATATTCTAAAAATACAATTTTAAATTCTCTCATATAATGGTTTAACAACTAGTCAATTAGAAAAAATTAACAATACTGAAGTTACAATTACTATTTATTTAGATAAAAATGGACAGATTATTGCAAAAAAATATTCTAAAAATACAATTTTAAATTCTCTTTAATAAAAAGTAATTAATTAAAAAAATTAAAAATATTTTAATTTTTATTTTATCCATATTTAAACACACTAAAAAATAATTTATTATTTTAATAACATATTTTATAATTTAATATACATTTTTAAATATTTATTGTTTATATATTCTGCAAAAACATTTTTTAGCACTTATTCAATTTAAACACAGTCGGAGTTTATCATTTATAACATTAACTACTCAATTTATTCTTTTCTGACTAACATTATTAAAATCAGTTCCCTTAGGAAATCAATATCTTAATTCACTATTCATATATTCAATTAAAGGTTTTTGTTGTGGTGAACCAGGATCACAAAAATAAACTTGTGTCTCAGCAAATATTTCCATTTCTCGTCATTTGCTAAATTCTTTCCCTCTATCTGTTATTATTCCTTTAATTTTTCCAATTAAATTATTTTTTATAACAATATCTTTAAACTTTTCAAAAACTTCATTAGCAGTATGATTTTCTAATTTTATTGCAAAATATTTTTTACTTGATTGTTCTACTAAAACTAAACAACTAGATTAATGGTTTTTTCCAACAACAGTATCCATTTCTAATCAACCAACATTAGAAACTTTATTTTCAATATCTTAAATTGACTTAAAATCATTTAATTTACCACGATTATCAGATTTTCCTTTTGTTTTATATTTTTTACCACGATGTCGCAAATTCTGTTTTAAAAAACCATAAAAACCTAAACGAATTCATTTATACAATGTTTTAACACAAACCGGAAATTTAACACCAAATTTTAAAAAATAACGATAAATAAATTCTCTCGGAGCATCACGATATTTATTAAGTCTAATTTTCATAAAATTAATCTGTTCTTCAGTAAATTTACATCTTTTATTATTCTTTTTTCTTTTCTCATAATACATTTCATCTGACTTATAAGCACTATATTCTTTAATAGTTTTAAATCTCTTAATTTCTCGTAAAATAACAACACTAAATATTGTCGTTAATCAAGTTGGCATAATATATCTCCTTTCAAAATTTTTAAATATCGCGTCACACTCTGCGTGTTCGCTACGTTCAAAATAAACAATATTGAATAAATTACCGCTAATAAATTACGCAGATAATTTATTCATTTTCTTTTACATTATTAATTACTATTTTATTTACAGTATTAATAACAATATTTTTTCCATACTTTTTCACTAGCGACTGCAAAATAAAATAATGTTTCTTTTCAATAAAAAATCAACTCTTTTCAAAGTTGATTTGTTGCACTTCGATTACACAATGCCATTAGAAGAATATTTTTTATTTAATTCTCCTCCATTTTTAGCTTTTTCATAAATTTCAACAATTGCTTTATGACGTAAATATTCTTCTTCTGAAATATTTTGAATAAGGCGTTCTTTAATTTCTTCTTCAATAAATAAAGAAAGATATTTATTTAAAGTATTAACTGCGTGGTTAATTTCATCATTTTCTGTAACAAAATCATTAATTAATTCAAATTTTTCTTCTCATGATAAGTTATTAACAAATTCTAAAATAAATCTTGGATTTTCTTTAATATATTCTGATAAGGGTTTATCAACATGCTCATCGATAAAAAGATCAATTTTTTCTGGCAACATCGCTGTTTTTACCTCCTACTATACTATTTTTTGATAATATTAATAATTTTTAATTATTAATATTATCAAACTCACTTTAATTATAACATTTATTTTTAAAAAACATTTTTGCATTTTTAACAATAAATCTATATAATATTTCCAAATAAGGTAAAACATTTCTTAAAAGGTAAGGTGTAAAAAGTGAATAGGCTATTTTTTGAAATTAATTATATTGATTCACCATTAATATTATTTATTGCTAAAATATTAGTCTTTTTTGCTGTTGTTTATTTTGCTTCATATCTTACAAATCTTACTGTTTTGAAGAAAAAAATAAAACAAAGTTTAACAATTATTTTCTTAGTTGGAATTCAAATTAGTTTTTATTTTTTACTAATGGATACAACGAATTTATTGGTTCTTCGTAATCTCCTTACTTTAACAGTTTGCTTAATTAGTTTATGAATCTTAATTGGTAAACAATTGCTTCCTAATTATTATAATGATTCAATTATTTGTCTTTTTTCCATTGTATTTAAAGTTAGTTTAATAACAATATTTGCAATTCATAAAACTACGATCAAAGACTCAGACAATATGATTATTGTTATTGTTCTAGGTCTTATTTCATTTATTGCAACAATATATTTTTTTAAACAATATTGAACAAAATATTTAAAAATTGTCTTAATTAACAAAATTTTAGCTTATATCAATACATTTAAACCATTTCATTATGCTTTAAATGAAAATAATATTTCTCTTGTATTATTTTCACAAAATGTTTTTGTTTTAATTTCCCTTGCTTTTTCTGTCAATAGTACAGTTATGTTGAAAAAACTTTCATTAATTTTAAAAAAACAAAATATTCAGGAAAATTTTAGTTTCATTAATGTATGTGAATTAGATAATGCTATTAAGTCTTTACAAATGCATATGTTAGTAAATAAACGTAGTGAAAAAGAATTAAAAATTATTGTAAATGGTTATCAACGAGAGTGCTTGAATTAGAATAGTTTTCTAAATGTTATTTTTAAATAAATAAAATTTTAAAAGTTAAAAAATGAAAAAGGAGATACAAATAATGAAAAAAATTTTAGTTATTTTAAGTAGTGTTATTTTAATAAGTTCACCTGTTTTTGGTTTGAATGGATGTGCGCCTACCCCTGCTAGACATCGTGATATTGATACAACGAGTGGGGGAGACGATGATAATAATGGGGGAACTAGTGGTGATTATGAAAAAAATCGAATTATTAAACGATTAAGTAGTTTTAGTGAATTATCACCTCTTGTTGTTGATAGTAATGAATACCAAACTGTTAATAGTGATGATGCTTTTAGCATTTTAAAAAGTAAATTTAAAGAATTTAGTGATGATTTAATGCTAACACAAACAAATTTTACGTCTATTGAAATTGCAGAAGATGGGACTACCCATTATGGCGAATTAACTGTCGTTGCTGATTATAAAGATAAAGAATTAACTAATCCAAAAACAAATGATTCAAATTTTTTAATTCATGTTGCTACTAATAATTTAAAATGAGCAAATGATACAGTTCAAAAATTAAATGAAAGTATAACAATGATTTTGTCTAAAATAAATCTTTCATTTCAAGGTGCTAACTTATTAATTGGGAATATTTTATCGTTAATTACATCATTTCATCTTTTTGATAGTTTGCCAAAAGTTATTCCAACGTCATTTAATGCGGATGATCAAAATTGAAAACAATGACAGGAATTTGTTAATGAATTAATGAATTTACCACTTGTTGATGAAATATTTACAACAAATGCTGAAGCAACAAATCAATTAGAAGTTAAGACAGATGAATCAAATGAAAATAAAGAAGAAACTCATCAAAGTCAATTATTGCATGATGTTGCCTCAAGTGAAATAAATGAAACAATAAAAAAAGATCTTGTGCTGGGCACTACTCTAGAAATAAAAATTATAGCAAAATACCTTAATATTTTAAATAGTTTAGCACCAGATATTATTCATTTTCGTAATTTTGTTCTCGAAAAACGTGAGCAACAAAAATCACAAAATTTAATTTTATTACTATTACAATATTTATTTGAGGAACCACGAGAAATTAATAATGATGGGTTTTTAGATGTTAATCAAAATATTCCAAGTACTAAAAATAAAAAAAGAACCCTTCAATTTAGTACTAATTTAGAACATATTTTACATAATTTATTAGAAGGATGAAAAAACAAAAGCGGTAAATGGTCAGATAGCAGAACTCCAATTTCAATTGTAGTAAAAGTTGATTGATTATTTTCAAATACAACTGTTAATATTAAATATGAAAAAATTCCACCAGGTTTTTTTCAAATAACATCAGGGACAGAAGGACTTATTGATATTCTTTCTATTGATAAAATTAAAGCATTTATTAATCAAATATTTAATTATGATTTAAAAACTGATTTATCAATAAAAGTAAAACTTGTTAGTTGAGATTTTAATTTTTTAATTCCGCCGCTTAGTGGAGAAATTAAAAAACTTATACCTTCAATATTGAAAATTAGTGGATATAGTAGTGATGCAATTGATAATACTTCCATAGAACTAGTTAGTGGCGTAGTTCAAATTGAATATCAAGATGAAAAAGATGGAGTATGAAAAACAGCTGCTGAAATAACTGATTTAAAATCAGCACTAGAAATGCGAATTAATATTAATAATATTAAGTTTAAAGTTAAATCGAATAATGACACGATGATTTTGTTTGAAACAACTAATCCGGATTTACATCTAATTTTTATTCTAGATATTAATTCTAAAATTTTAGGAAAATAGTTATTTTTAAAAATTAAGATAAAAAAAATGCTTTTATTAAATAATTAAAGCATTTTTTATTTTAAAAAATTATTAACTTAATTTACTATAGGAACATTTTATTGTTATGATTGCATTTTAAATTATAATCAGTATAATTTAAAAAGATTATTAAGTAGTAAATGGAGGTCTAAATGATAAAAATTGCTTTAATTTGTTCGGCCAAGTTGAGTATTTATCAGCAAAAGTATAAAATTAATGATGTTATTGTTAAAAATAATTATGATATGCAATTTTTTGTAATAACACCAGAGCAATTAGAAAATAATTATAATATTATTTTATTAGCTCCCCAAGTTGAGTATTTATCAGCAAAAGTAGCTGCTATTGCAATCAATAGTAAAGTTGCTGTGTTACCATCAGAATTATATATTAATAATGATTCAAAAGGGATTATTGATTTTGTTAATACATTATAAGTTTAAATTTTTTAATAAAAATTTTTTACTTTATTTAATTTTTAAATAATTTTTTTCAAATAAGGTGTATTTGCCTTATTTTTTATGCTAAAATATATGGGTATTATTTTTATAAAAGAAAGAGTGGTGATTTCTATGCTTGTACAACAGAAACAGTCCGGACTCATGTTACAATTAAGCCGGATTATTAAGGGTATTAATTTTTACAAAAGTAATACATTATTTAATATTGTTTCTGACCATCAAGAAGATAATCACCGCAGTTATTTATAATTGCTAATATTTTTAGTTGTGTTAATTTATCTTATTTTGTTGTGTCATGAAACAAAGTAAGAGAGGAAACAAATCATGTTTGGAAGAGATAGAACAAAAGAAGCTTTATTAAAAAAGCTAATTTTTAATGATAAAAAATTAAAAGCATGATCAAAACTTAACCAACTTGAATTATTAAACGAATTTAAAAGTAATCAGTTTGGGGTAAAGGCAACTGATGTCGAAGATTTACAAAAAGAATATGGACACAATAAAGTAGATACTACTAAATTTAATTGAGTTCTAAACTTTTTTAAATCATTTTTTGGACCTTTTAATTTAGTACTAATCGCAATTATTATTTATAATTTTTATGAGTATTTTTAAACCCCTATTGCTGACCGGGGAATTGCTGATATTTTACCAGCAATTTTACCAGCAATTATTGTAGCAGTTATGATTTTTGCAAGTGGAACAGTTGTTTATATTCAAACAATAAAAGCACATTTTGTGACGAAAAAATTAATTAATATTGTTAGTAATAAAGTAACAGTGATTCGAGATGTTATGGGATATACTGACATTAGTTACGAAAATATGTTTGAATTGATTAAAAAATCAGAAGATATTGATGTTCGTGATTTAGTGCCAGGAGATTTGATTTACTTATTAAGTGGGGATATGATTCCTGCTGATGTTCGTATTTTAGTTAGTCGTGATTTATTTATTAATCATGCTTCATTAACTGGAGAATCAATGCCAGTTGAGAAGCATGCAACAACAGATAATGTTAATTTATTAGAATTAGAAAACATTTGCTTAATGTGTACAAGTGTTGTTTCAGGGAGTGCAATTGCAGTGGTTATTCAAACGGGAGTTAAAACATATTTTTCGTCAATTTCAAGTGCATTACAAGAAAAACGACCTTTAACTAATTTTCAAACAGGAGTGCAACGAGTAACATTTTTATTAATTATGTTTGTGTTGATTATGGCACCAATTATTTACTTAATTTACTTAGGAACAAAAAGTGATTGATTAGGAGGAATAACATGAACAGCGCAAGCAATTGTTGGAATTGTACCTGAAATGTTACCAATGATTGTGACAAGTAATTTAGCACGAGGAGCTCGTAAAATCAGCCGTAGTAAATTAGTATTTAAAAATTTAGGAGCAATTGATGTTTTATGTACAAATAAAATAGGAACATTAACAAATGATAAAATGACCGCGTAAAATATTCGGTTGGTATAAATTTACCAAAAACTAAGAAAAAGATAGATATAAAATTCTATCTTTTTTAATTAGGTTAAAATTGTCGTTAACCTTACTTAGTTTAAGAAAATAACAGCAAAACCAACTAAATAAAACTCTCCTACTTGAAATGTCGTTAAATCAAGCAAGCGAGGATAAACAATATAGGGGTGGCCGTACCGCTACGACATAATGGAGGCAATTCTTTTAGGCAATATAAAAGAGTTATAATAAAAAAATTTAGAAATCTTACTATTTATAAGGAGGTTTTGAAAGTGTCTTTAAAAGAACTCTGTTGAAAAGAGTTAAAAATTAAATTAGCAAATAAGACAGTATTAATTAATAAATGTCAGTGTTATATCAATGAGGACTTTACAAAATTAACCAAAAACAAAAAAGGTGGCTGATATTGTAAAAAGTATGCTCGGCATTGCTTAGCAAAATTAGAATTTATTAATAAACAAAAAATAAGTTATAGTATTTGATTTTTGACTTTAAAATGCAAAAATAACCATCAAATTATTAAAAAATTAATTTTTAAGAAAAATAAATGATGAATTATTAATATTAAAAATTAGAAAGGAGGAATTATAAAATGAAAACATTACAAGATTTAATTAAAGATTTAACAGATATTACTGTTGAACAAAATAAAATAAATGAATATTTAAGCAGAGAATTTTTAGATTTACGAGGTGTTAAATTACAAGGTACTAATTTAAAAGGTGCTGATTTAAAAGATATTAAAATCACAAAACAACAATTAGACCAATTAACTGTTATTGAGGAGAATGAATAATGAATATAACAGAATCAATTAAATTTGACAAACTAAAAGAAGAAAATGAATTACTTAAAAATGAAATTACAGAATTAAATAAAGATTTAAATTGAAATTTAAAAACTGAAGAAGTACTTAA
>NZ_PUUH01000288.1:0-7440 GCF_002968355.1 Spiroplasma sp. ChiS
AATATTGTTATAAAATTGCCGGATATGATGAAATTAATATTTTTAATAAAGAAATGGAATACTTAATCACAATAGATAAAAAAGATAACACTGTATCAATAAATAATTACATAGAAAAATTAAAAAAGGAACTGGAATTCTTGGAGCTTATATTAAAGGAGAATAAATAATATGTGAAAAGATGAAGATGGCAAAGTTTACACAGAAGAAGAAATAATGTTAATCAGAAAAGAATAGATTGAGCAGTTAATGTTATAAATGATAAACTCCGACCGTGTTTAAATTGAATAAGTGCAAAAAAAATGTTTTTACAGAATATTTAAAGAAATTTATTAATTTTAAAATTTAATAAATGCTTTTTTAGTATGATTAAATATGCTTAAATTAAGTTATATTTATAAAATATTTTATTTTTTTTAAAGTTGCATTTGTTAAAAATGATGTTATCATCAAATTAACAAGAGGCAAAAATTACTGCTTGCATTTACAGGATTCCAATTATAAATATTTAAAGATGCTGTCCTTGTTTTGAATCAATTAGTTATTTTAGGTTTTTTCAAATAAAAAACCATTTTAGTAAATGGTTTAATTATTCTTATTTAATTTCTTTATATTTTTATACCCCAATCTTTTTTATGCAGTCATATTTTTTTAAAAAAGAGTTGCATTTGTTAAAAATGATGTTATAATAAAATTAACAAGAGAAAAAATTTTCTGCTTGAATTTACAGGATTCCTATTTTATTATTTTAACTTAATCCCTAATTCATCCAACTGTTTGCCGTCAACTGGACTTGGTGAAGCTGTCATTGGTTCAATTCCTGTTGCATTCTTAGGAAATGCAATCACATCACGAATTGATTCACTATTCGTTAAAATCATCGCTAACCGATCAAGACCAAAAGCAATTCCGCCATGGGGTGGAACACCATAATTAAAAGCATTTAAAAATCAACCAAATTTATTCGCAATTTCTTGGTTTGATAATTGTAACGATTTAAACATTCGTGTTTGAACCTCGTTTTGATGAATACGAATGCTCCCGCCCCCAATTTCATAACCATTTAAAACTAAGTCATAAGCATCAGCCCGAGCAGTTGCCATGTTCTGTTCAAAATTATCAATAAATTCACTAGTTGGTGCAGTAAACGGATGATGAGCTGCTTCATAACGATTATTCTCATCTGATCATTCATATAATGGTCAATTAACAATTCATAAGAAGTGATATTCATTCAATGGGATTAAATCAAACATTTTAGCTAATGCTACACGTACTGCTCCTAAAGCTTGACAAGTAATTGCTTTTTCATCACTAACAAAAAAGAATGTTCCTGCCTGTTTATTACATACTTGTAATAATTTTGTTTTTTCATTATCACTAAGTGCTTTAGCAAGTGGTCCTTCTCAATTATTCTTTTCTTGTTTAACTCACGCCAACCCTTTGGCTTTGTTTTGTTGGGCAATCCGAGTTAATTCTTCAACTTGTTTTTTACTTACTAATTGTGGAATAAAAATCCCTTTTAAACTTAACTCTTTTTTTAACGCTGTTGCAAAGATACTAAATTCAGTTTTAGCAAAAATATCTTTTGCATCAAATAACTGTAAATCATAACGCGTATCAGGTTTATCGGTTCCATATTTTTCAATTGCTTCATCATAATCCATCCAAAGAAATGGCGTTTTAATTTTAACCTTCATCACATCTTGCATAATTGTGTGAAATAGTGTTTCAACAAAATCCATAATATCATCTCGAGTAACAAAACTCATTTCTAAATCTAATTGTGTAAATTCTGGTTGACGATCACTACGTAAGTCTTCATCACGAAAACACTTTGCAATTTGAAAATATTTATCAAATCCAGATAACATTAATAACTGTTTAAATAATTGTGGGGATTGTGGTAAAGCAAAAAAATGATGAGGATTTAAACGCGATGGAACTAAAAAATCACGGGCACCTTCTGGCGTTGATTTGTTTAAAATTGGTGTTTCAATATCAATAAATTGATGAACTTGACAAAATTGGCGAATTGTTTGTACTAATTGATTTCGTAACATAATTTTTTGTTGCATTATCGGACGACGTAAATCTAAATAACGATATTTCATCCGAACATCTTCTAAGGCATCCGTTATATCATTAATAATTAATGGTGGCGTTTGGGCTTTTGATAAAATTGTGATTTGTTCAGCGGCAATTTCAATTTCCCCGGTTGGTAATTCTAAATTCTTATTTTTTCGTTCAATTACAACACCTTCAACACTAATTACAAATTCATTCCGAATTGTATTAATCATCGCATATTGGGGGTGATCTGGTTGCACGACAATTTGGATAATTCCTGTTCGATCTCTTAAATCTAAGAAAATAATCCCCCCTAATCGACGATTCTTTGCTACTCAACCACTTAAAACAACTTTTGACTTAACATTTTTTAATGTTAATTCCCCACAAGGATGTGTTCTCTTCATTATTTCTTCTCCTTACTTAAAACTGCAATAATCTTTTCAAACTTAACTTCTTGTTCTTTTCCAGTTTGTTGGTTTTTAATTTTCACAACATTTTTTTTCAATTCTTCATCACCAATAATAATAGCATTTTTCGATTTTAATCGTTCTAATGATTTAAATTGGACTTTAACACTCCGTGTTAAATAATCACAATCAGCACGAAAACCACTTGCTCGTAGTAATAACAACAACGAAGGAGCAAAATGGCGAGCATGATCGGATAAACAAATTAAATAAGCATCAAGATAAGACTCATCAGCTAGTACAATATCATTCGTAGCTAAAGTTAATAACAATCGTTCTAACCCTAAGGCAAATCCTACCGCTGGATAATCTAAACTTGGTTCAAACGTATGAACTAATTGATCATAACGACCTCCCCCTAATAAGGTTAATTCTCGGTCTTGATCCTTAATCACAATTTCAAAAACAATGCCAGTGTAATAATCTAATCCACGTACTAATTGGGCATCTAAGCTAAAAGGAATTCCTAATTTAGTTAACAACTTTTGAATTGCCACAAATTCTTCATTTTCTGTTGGGATTAAATAATCATAAATTTTTGAAGCATTACCAAATTTATCATGATCAATTTTACAATCTAATACTCGTAATGGATTCTTTTGTACCCGAATTTTACAATCAGCACATAATGTTTGGTCTTGGAAGAAAGCTCTTAACACGCCAAGATACTTTGTGCGTGCTTCACCAACCATTAAATAATTTAGTTTTAATATTAAGTTTGTTAATCCAAGAGTTTTTAATAAATTATACCCAAGTAAAATTACTTCAACATCTAATAAATAATTCTTAGCTCCGACCACTTCAACCCCAAACTGATTAAACTGACGTAAACGACCATGTTGAGGTCGTTCATAACGAAACATATTCCCAAGGTAAAACAACTTTAACGGTAATTCATATTTCCCATATAGTTTATCTTCAATAATGCTGCGAATAACAGGTGCTGTTCCTTCTGGGCGTAAAACAAATGCTCTTTCTTTTTTATCTAATAATTCAAACATTTCTTTGCTAACAATATCGGTTTCTGCTCCTACTGAACGGACAAATAAATCTTTTGCTTCAAAAATTGGCGTTCTAATTTCATGATAGTTATATTGCATAGCAAGACTACGCAACATTAATTCTAGGGCACTTAATTCACTTGCTTTTTCATAATAAAGATCTTCAGTTCCTCGTGGTTTTTGAATATTCATAACTAACTTCCCTTCTAAATAAAAAAATAAAAGATTGCTTAGGAACGGAAAATCGAGGTGCCATCCTATTTCATTATCTTTTAGTTAATGAGCTTACTTATCAAAATTTATTAAATTTTATCTTCATGTTGTCATCACGCTTTAAAATTACAATAGTTTCCACCAGCCACTATTTCTCTGTTAAATTATTGTCAACAATAATCTCTTTCAATTAAAATTATACCTATTTTTTAAGAAAAGTAAAATAAATTACCAAATTAAATTAAATAATACAAAAAGGGTTAAGGAGGAACTTAACCCTTTTTACCATTAATAAAGTATTAAACATCTTCTTTATAATATTTATTTCATGCTGCAATATCATCATTTTCATTCTTATTAACTGGTTCTAATGTTGGTCGTTTTTCTAATTCAATTTCATCTTCAACATTATTATTTTTTTTCCGCGAATCAATGATAAATTCTTTATCCGGTGGTGTTCGATTTTGTAACGCTTGAATTTGCATTCTAATTCGTGACATCGTTAATTTTTTATCTTTAAATTCAATCATTCATTGAATTGGTAATATTAATGGATCAATTTTTTCCGCATTACGAATAATCATTAATAGCATATTAATAAATTTGCCAAATCCTTCTTCACCTTTTCAATGTTCCATTTCTAATGGATCATACATTAATTGATTTTTAACTAAATCATAATTTGAAGCATGTGCTTCAGTAATTTTTTCTGCTCATTCTGTTTCAGAAATTAAATAAAAATTAGTTGATAAACTACAATTAAATAAATGTTGTTGATTTTTAAATAATGAGAAATTAAACTTATCAACAATAATGGCACTAATACTAATTGTTAAACCAGTTAAATCAGTTACTTCTTTCATTCACTGAAAGATTGCTTGAACATAACGAAGAATAAATTTTAATTTTCCTGACGAATAAAGAATTGTTTTTCAACTTTCATAATCAAACTGATATTCTGCATCATGTCGTACTTCACGAATATTTTCATCAGGTTCTAATGCTAAAAAGTCTTCAACTGATAAAATAATCATATCTTTTTTCATATGGTTTTTTCTCCTAGATGGCCTATCTCATTGACACATTTTCTATTTAATTATATCACAAAACTAGGGAGAAAACTAGTTTATCACCAGCTCAGTTTTGCTCCGATGGGATGAAATAATCCTTATGAAAATCAATTTAAAACTTCCCTTATCTCAGTTTTATATTGTTTTTTTAATTTTGTAGAAAACTCTTGATGAAGTGAAAAAAAATATCAACAAGACAACTTGAAAATGAATTTACTGTAAGATTATTATTTTTATTTAGCTTTTTTAAACGTTAAAATATAATACCGTTGATTGTTGGTTGGGTGTTAAACCTTTATGTTGGTATTTTCATTTTCAGAGATTTAAATAATTTTGAATATTAGTGAAACCCAAACCATGATAATGAATTAAGGATTCTTTAAGACTGGATTGTAATTTACTAATCTTATTTAACTTTTGATAACTAGTATCAGGGTTTGTACTAGTTTTGGTGGAATATAGAGTAGAATTTGTTTGTTTTGCTACTAATAAATATAGTGGTTGCATATCAGAAATAATCATTGATTTTTCTTTAATCAATTGCTTATTCATATTTTCAATAATTCACTGTTTTTGTAATCGTTTGGTATTGGTAGATTGAACAAAAATATTATTATTTTTATCAACTGCCATTTGAATACAGCATTTGGTATTGGTTGAAAATGGATCGAGATGAGTTTTTCGCTTATCAAATTTATCTTTAAAATTACCTTTATGGATTTCTTTAATAAAAGTTTCATCAATTTGGATTTGACCATTTAATTTTTTAAATTTTAATTGAGTATTTTCTAATTGTTTTGATTGCATTAATTTTTGTCGATTATACCAAGCGGTTTTTGGTGTTGTTTTAATAAAGCGAGAAATTATTTTACTAGATTGTCCTAACAATGAAATTTGAATTAATAAATTTCATTGTTCATAATTTAAATGACTTCAATAAGTAAAATGATGACGAAAAGCATCAAAACTAGCACGACATTTTTTACATAAATATTTTTGTTTTCCTTCGGGATTATGACCATTTTTAACACAATGAAAAGATTTGCAATTAGGACATGTAATACCTTTATCTCTAAATTTTTGATCAATTTCATTTAAACGTTTTTGTTTTTTAATTAATTCTGCTTGTTGCTTTATTTTTTCATAAAATTCTAAAAATTGATCATCTGTTAAACTATTTATTAATTCTGTAATTATTTTTTCCATCAATTATTTACCTCTTACATTAAAAATATACCTAATTTTAGGTATATTTTATAAATATCAAGAGTTTTCTACAAAATTAAAGCAAAGAATAATGATAAAAATTTATTTTTTTTGATAATATGTTATTAAAAAAAGAACAAGTGGAGGAAAAAGTGGAAAAAGAATCTAAAATTGAATTTGAAACTGAATTTGAAAAAATTGAAGCAGAAATAAAATCTTTTTTTGAATATAAACCAAAAAGTGAAGAACAAATAAAAAAAGAAAATGAATTTTTTAAAGAAATATTTTGAGAAAAATATAATAAACATGTTAACGATGAAAAATGTCAATTTACTGGTGCAAGAGGATTGTGTTATAGAAAAGCAAAAAAAAGGATATGAATGTATTGTATGTAATAGTCCATGTTGCTACATTTGTTATAAAAATTATTATAATTGTAAAGAATGCCTTTTTTGTTTTAGTGATGATGATTCTGATTTTAAATATTATTTAAAAATTTATTTTAACGAAAATTATTATAAGCAAGGTTAAAAAATCTTGTTTTTTTATTTTAAATTAAGATATAATATATTTGTTATCAAAAAAGTATCAAAATTGTATTAAATAATATTAAAAAAATTAAATATTGGAAAAACAAGTTAAAAATAACTTGTTTTTTTAGGTGTTGATTTTAATGTGTGTGATGATTTATTTTTAAATCAGGAAAGGAAACAACTTTAAAATGGATATTAATAATATTATTAATGGTGACAACTTTTTTAATAAAACATATGAAGATTTGAATAGATATGCTGTTGGAGAAATTGCATATAGGTTAGAAAAGTGAGATGATCTTATTTTTCAAAATTATCAAAAATATGATAAATTTAAACATTATCGAGTAAAAGATAATATTAAAAGAACATTAATTACTTTAAAAGGTAAAATAACGTTTAACAGACGAAGATATTATAAAATTAACCCAATAACAGGAAAAGAAGAATATATTTTTATTTTAGATGAAGTTTTACTAATTAAAAAATGACAAAAAGTAGGAAATGATGTTAAAGAAAGAATTTTATTGTTTTTAAGTGATGATAAAAAATACCGCGATATTTTACATGCCTTAGAACAAGCAAAAATTAGTTTAATGTCAATTTCAAATATTATAAAAAATGCAACAACAAACGACAAATATTATATTAATAATACCACTATTAAAATAAAAGTTCCGCATACTTTATATATTCAAATTGATGGAACTTTTCTTAAAATAGAATACGATAGAAAAAAGGTTAAAAAACACACCTTATTATCTACTGTTCATACTGGTTATGATCAAGAAAAATCAACCGAAAAAAGACATGTAATTGCAAATAAGTTAGGTGTTTACGAAATAGATAATATTCCAATTTATATTTCTAAAAAAAC
>NZ_PUUH01000289.1:0-7316 GCF_002968355.1 Spiroplasma sp. ChiS
AAACAAAATTAACCCGTTTTGTTGTTAAATTAATACTTTTGATAATAAGTAATTATAATATTCAAGATGATACCGAAATTATGATTTTAGGTGATGGAGCAGATTGAATTAAAGGGGTTAAAAAAGTTATTGCAAATCGTTTTCCTAATAACAAAGTTCATTATACAATAGACAAATTTCATCTTAAAAGTAGGTTTGAAAAGTTATTTCCTTTTCAAAGCAAAAACGCAGAAATTAAAAAAATATTTGATAATGCTATTTATTATTTTTATAACGGAAAATATGAGGAATTATTACAGTGTTTAAAAGARAGCRAGCCATTTATTCCCGATTCAAAAAAAGAATATTTTATTAAAACAATTAACTTAATTAAAAATAACGAAGAGGGTATTAAAAATCAAACATTATGAAATAATATTGGGTGTCATATGGAGGGTGATGTTTCCCATTATGGTAAGGGGATATTTTCTAAAAAAGGAATTTATAGCGAAAAAACTGTTAGAAATAAATTGAATACTAGTATGCTAAAATTAAGAAATAATATTAAGGATTTTAAACAATCAGAAAAACCACCAGAAAATAATAGTATTTTATATAATAATTTTAATAAAACTGAACAACAAAACTTATATCTTTATTAATTTTATTTTTAAGTTAAATAATTTTAATAAAAATGCATTTTTTGTTGTGATTAAATTTAAAAAAATATAAAAATTTGTTGACAATAAAATTAAACATGGTATCTTTAAATTAAGTATGTGGATTATTTATTCCATAATTTCTTAAAATATATTAAATACCCTTAAATAATTTATACAGTCTTTTTTATACATTCTTTATAAATCTCTAACGCTTTTTTAACTGATATTTTATAATCAACAATTTTATTAATTGTGGGGCGGTTTTTTAAAAATTTATTACAATAACTTGATGTTGGATCATATTTTTTTTGTTGTAACTCAGGATTAAAAATTCGAAAAAATGGTTGGGCATCAAACCCCGCCCCTGCTACTCATTGTCATGAACATTGATTTATAATAGGATCATAATCAATTAACTGTTGAGCAAAATATTGTTCACCTTTATGTCAATCAATTTGTAAATTTTTAACTAAAAAAGAAGCACAAACCATTCTTGCTCGATTATGCAATAAACCTGTTTCTTTTAATTCTTTCATTCCGGCATCAATAAAATCATACCCAGTTTCACCATTTTGTCATTTTTGAAATCATTCTAGATTATTTGTTCAGTTAATTGTTATTTTTTTATTTCAATTTTCACTAAAACATCATTGTTGATGTAATTGAGCATTATAAGTTACTTGATAATAAAAATCTCGTCATGCCAATTGTCGTGCAAAAGAGTTATCAAAAGTACCAAATTTTTCAATACTTCAAAGGTAACATTGGCGAATTGAAACAACACCAAATTTTAAAGCAGTACTAATTTTTGCTGTCCCATTTTCTAAATCAACCAAATCACGAGTTTGTTGATAGTTTTGATTTAACTGAAACATTGCTGTTTTAACTTTTTCAAATTCTAATGGTAAATTAAAATCACTAGATTTAACATTTGTAATGTCTTGTAAAATCTCAAGATCTTTTAAATGTTGGGGCAAAAAGGGGTTAACCTTATAAGTAATAATATGATTATCGTTAAAATGTTCTTTTAATTTATTTCAAAATGGTGTAAAAACAGTGTAATATCCATTTTGAGTAGTTTTTATTGTTCACGGTTCTAGTAATACATAATCTTCAAATTCACGATAAATAAAATTATATTCTTTTGATAATTGGCGCATTGCTTTACTCCGGTTAAGAGCAAATGGTGTATAATCGCGGTTAGTATATATCTTATTAATTTTATAACCCTGTTCTAACAAAAATTTAATTCCAGTTTGTTCATTTTCACTTTTTAAAAAATTAACATGAACTTTTTTAGTTAACTGTTTTAAACAATGGACCATTGCTTGAAAACTACGGAATGAAAAATAATTATTTCCTTTTATTTGCTCTTTTGTAAAAATAAATAATAAATAAATTTTGTTTTCCTCATTAGCCAACTGCGCAAGACCAAGATTATCTTCAATTCTAAAATCACGATGAAAAATAAAAATGTTCATTAGTTACAGCCACTTTCTAATTTATTTTTTATCATTATACTATAAATTCATAATAATATTATTCTATTACATAAAAAAGGATTAAATTTATTCTAATACACATTTATGCCAATTTAAGTTATAATTATACAAGGATATTAAAAAGAAGCGGGGAGTTATAATGGGAGTACCAACATTTTGTCCAATTCATTTAAAAATTCATGAGTGTCCAGAAAATAGTAATAAAGCTATTTCAAGAGCAACTGAAAATAAAATTAAAGAAAAAATGAGTCGAATGCTAAATCCAACTACGACTAGTAGCACACCTGTTAAACCGGCAGTAGTTGAAAAGGGAACAATTCAATATATATTAACAAATGCTAAAAAAAATAATGAAAACATTAAACACAAATTAGGAATTGAAAATGAAAATGAAAAGACTATTGGTGTTGATGAAAATGATATTAAAGCAAAAATGGCACGCTTACGTTCTGCAGTTACTGGCCACCAAGGAGTAGGAAAAGAAGATAATAATGATTTATCTTCTTTCCCTACTCGTGTTAGCAAAAAATATCCTAGGTTACAAGAAATAATTGATCATGCTTATCGAGTTAATCGTGGCATTGAACGCATTAAAAATCCATATGAAGCAGAACCACATGAAACAATTATTAATTTTGATAATAATGACTTAGATCAATTAAATGTTGAAATGCAAACCAACCAGGTAAAAAAAACCGCTTTAAACGCATCGAAACAAAAAAAGTCAACCAATAGTAAACCTAATTCAACACAAACAAGAAAACAAAACGTTACTAATAAAGTTACTACTAAGGAAAAAAATAAACCACTTGAACCAACGATTATCTTAACTGCGACAGAAATTGAAGCTTTAATTGAAAAAGCTGTTGTTAAAGCAATCGTAAAAGAAAAAAATAATAAAAAGAAAAGGAGAGAATAATACTATTTACTTCTCCTTTTCTTTTAATTTTGTTTCATCTAAAATACGCTGATCTGATTGAATATATTTTGTTTGACTATGTAATAAGTATTTTATTTCTTCTAATGGTTTTTTCATATCGCTAGCAATTTTTGCTAATGATTTATTATATGAAATACCAATACTATTTGGTAATCCAATTTGTTGAAAAACATTTTGTTGCATATCAAGCGCTAATCGCATTGCCGAACCATATTTTAAATAAATATCAGTTACATCAATATAACATTTATCAATTAAAATCAAATAATTTTTGAGCAAAATCAACATATAAGTCAAAATCTTGCTTAACAATTTCAAGATGATGACAAATTTCTTTTGCTTTATATAAAGGCATTGAACTATTAATACCTAATTGCCGTGCTTCATAATTTGCTGTTGTTACAACTGCTCGACGTGATGAATTGGCAACAACGAGTGGTTTTCCTTGTAAGTGGGGATTAGCAACTTGATGACAACTAGCAAAAAAACTATTCATATCAATATGAAAAATAACTTTCATTCTTTCTCTCCCCTACTCTGTTAAAGGCCAAAGGGTCCGGTATACTTATAAATCTTTTTAAAAATAAAATTATAACCAAAAATATATGTAAACTGAATACTTCGCGAATAACTACGGGCAATAATTCAATCATCATATAATTCCGGGAATTCTTTTTTAACAAATGGTCGCATTTCTGTTTCATATCAATTTTCTAAATTTTGTTTAAAATGGCCATTAAAGCTTAATAAAATTAAATATGTTGCAATAATAAAAATTAATAATAAGTTTAAGGCTCCATAACGATTAATAAAATAAAAGAAATTATTATGGTCTAACAAGGCGGGGTTAGTTTTTAGTATGGCAATAAAAATAATTGTAAATAATGAAACAATAAGAAAGAAAAGTAGTAATAATGGTGGAGCTAAATACAATAAGAAATGCATTGTTTGAACATGTTTATTTTTTAAATATAGTTGGGTGACAAAAAATGTTCGTCCTAAAACATAATCTAATCCCATTCCTGATAAAAAATAGGACTGATTAAATAATTGTAAATCATTAATATAAAATGTTTTCTTTTTATAAGAATGTGTAATTAACACTTGGCCTAGTTTACGAACAACTTTTAACCCAGTAATTTTCTTTTTCGTTAAATAGCGATCAATAACTTCTAATGAAATCATTGATTGACTTGGATCATTATTTAAATT
Source organism: Spiroplasma sp. ChiS (assembly GCF_002968355.1). Taxonomy (NCBI): domain Bacteria; kingdom Bacillati; phylum Mycoplasmatota; class Mollicutes; order Entomoplasmatales; family Spiroplasmataceae; genus Spiroplasma; species Spiroplasma sp. ChiS. The sequence continues at coordinate 4,296 of NZ_PUUH01000289.1, forward strand.
TGGAATTGGGACTAAAATATTTCGGTAAGACATAATTAAAAAAAATAATATAATAATATTAATTGCAATAAAAAATCCAATTAAAATAAAGGCTATTTCACTATTTCCTAATATCATCGTAATCATCCTCTACTATATATAAATAATAAAATAAACTGATACTTCTCATATTATAACTTGAAAGTGTTAACATTAATAGGTTATTGTACTAAAAAATATTTTTTCTTTTCCTTTTATTGTAATTGGTTCTAATTGTGATCTTTCGTAAGGGATGTTTCCTCAACTAATTCAATTTCTCCAGTTTGAACTTTTTGTAATCGTTCTTTAACAATTGCGGATAAGGAACGTAAACTACCATTATTTAATTTTATTTGTAACAATTTTTTTCGTTCTTCATTATTGGGGTCAGCTGCTAATTTTAATAAACGTAAACGTTGTTCATAATTTAAATTATCGGGATCTAGTACATCTTCATCATTAATAAAGATTGCTTCTTTCTTACTTGCATCAAGATTTATTTTTGCATTTTTTAAGATGTTGTTCATTGTTAACGGTTCATTGTCTAAAGGTTCATCTGAAATTAATGCTATTTCATCATTGCTGTCAGATAATGATAAATTATCATTATTTTTACTCTGCACTTTTGAAAGTAACGCTGGATTATTAAAATATTTTTGGTCAGGATAAACCTCATCACCACCAACACAAGGAGTTGCATCTAAAACAACTTGGGCTGGTTTATTTAATAATTCTTCTAATGATTTAGGAGCATAAAAACTATATTTTCGACGTCCTTCAATGCGAGGTTCTTGAACTCGGTTCCGCAGTACATCTAATTTACGCGTAATTAAATTAGCTTTTGATTTTTGTCAACGATCATAAATTTGATTAACATCAAGTGCTGGAGCAACCATATCATTTTCATTAAATGGAACAAAATGATTCTTATTATTTAAATTTAACTCATCTAAATCATTTAATTCTGTTGCCTGGTCAATTTCTGCCCCTTCGATTGGTTGAAAATCAGAATAATCTAATTCATCATAATTATCATTATGGTCAAAAACATCATTTTGAACATTATTTTGTTTAACATTAAACTTGTCATTATAGTATGAATATGTTTCAAAATCATTCGTTAATCTAGTAATTTTATTAGCATAATTTTGATTATTATCACTTAATGTTGTTTTATCTTGCATAATTGAAGTTGGTCGTTTTGCTGGATCAAAATCATTTGGGTCATAATCATCTCAGTAATCAATTACTTTTTTATTATTCTCCATTATTAAAGCCCCCATACTTTTTTACCTATTTATTATACTATAAAATTAAGATGAAAAAAAGGGTTCGGATGCTTCTGGTTGGAATAAGTTGGAATAAAGTATGTGCTTGTTATTCAAAACTTTATAAATGCTTAATTTAAATAATTATGTCAATATCTAGCTAAAATTTCGCAAATTTATTTAATTGATAATTGTTTCATACTATATCTTTCAGTTCATGGATGATTTGATTTGGGTTTATGAGCTTTAGATTTTGGTAATGTTTTTTCTGTATTTTTAACTGTTGGAATATATTCTAATAGATTATAAATTTTGTTTTTATACTTAAGATACAATGTTTTATCAAATGCATTAATTATTATAACATTTGTTTTTGAATTAAAAACTTTTATTTTTTTATTATCATAAGCTAAGTACTTTTTATTTGCATAACTAATTGATGATCTATTATCTGTTCTTCTTGTTGAAGTTATTGATAAAAGTAAATTAATTTTGTCACTTTCTGGTGCATCAACGAAAGCAGAATTGTTATAATCAATGGGAAGAGCAAAGTGTTTATTGAATTTAGGCAGAAATTATTTTAAGAACTTATTTGTTTCTTCAAGAGTAGTTACTTTTGCAAGACTTAATTCATTTTTTTTGATTGTATAAATTATTTAAGGGTATTTAATATATTTTAAGAAATTACGGAATAAATAATCCACATACTTAATTTAAAGATACCATGTTTAATTTTATTGTCAACAAATTATTGAAATTTTAATAAATTTTTCTGCTTGTGATTGGTTTAATTCTGTATGATAATCTGTTTCGTTTTCATAATCATTTTTACTATTTTCAATTTCTTTAATTACTTCATCATATTCTTTGATTTCTGCTGTAATTTCTTCTTTTAATTTTTCATAGTAAAAAACATCTTTGACTATTGGTTCTTTTGGTTTTGCTGGTGGTAAGTGTGGTTTGTTATTTGCAATATTACCACAACTAATCAAATTCACTGTGTTTGTACACGATAACGAAAATATTGCTAAAAAACTAAGTAATTTTTTCATATTTGTTGTATCCTAAATAAAAAACATTATCTCAATAATTGGGGTTATCAATATTTTCTAAATCTTCTAGTAATTGTTTTAATTCTTCTGATGTTAATTTTTGTTGTTGTATTTTATTATTTTTATAATGATTATCATATTTATTTAGTAAATCATTATTAGCATCAATGTTGTTTTGCGAATTAAACTGTTTTTTGTTTTCTTGTTTTAATTTTTCAAAAGATAAAATTAAATTTTTTCCCACAATATTACCATTTTTATTATTGATAGTACTATGAAGCGCATAATTTTTATTTTCATCAATTTTTAAACAAAAATAATTTTTATAATTTGATAAACCTAAACAATTTTTATCTAAAACAACACAATCTTTTTGTTTGTTTATTAAAATATGCGTTTTATTTTTTATTTCTTGTGAAATTAAATTTTGGTTTAAATAAATTTTTTTATCATATTTAACACCTACCTCACTTTTTTTCTTTTAATTTTATTTTTCCTAAAATTAATATCTAATAGTATTTTAAAAATAAATAATTAATTAAACCAAAAAATCACTTCTTAACGAACTGGTTCTATATTTTTGTCTGACTCTTTTTGTCATTTAATATCAGATAAATAATTTATCACTGTCACTGTATAACTAAATTTATCTTCAACTAATTTTATCTTCCTTACTTTCTAAC
>NZ_PUUH01000290.1:0-7226 GCF_002968355.1 Spiroplasma sp. ChiS
AAGTTAAAATTAATAAAAATAAAGAAAAAATTGAATCTAATATTTTTAAATTAAATCAATCTCAAAATCAATTTTTATCTTTATAAATAAAAAACTTTTTAAAATTAGTAATAACTTTAAAAAGTACTTTTTAGTGTGTCAAAATTCATAATTTTATAAAATTATTTATTCAATTAAAAATATAATTTTTAAAAAAGTTGAATTTTTTATAAATTTTGTTATCATTTAATCATAAGCGAAACATAATTTGTTTCTAATTACTTAATTTTATTAAAAACCTCAAAATAATATATACTACCCGGTTTTTGATGATAATTGTTTTTCATTTGCTAAAAAACTATTTAATTTGGTCAAAATTTCTTTATATTTTTTATCTTCTGTTTGACCATTACCATATGTTTTATTTACTTGTGGTTTTAATGGTTCTGTTAAACCTTTAATTGATGGATTTGGTGTAGATAACAAATCAACTTTTTGCATTTCTTCATTTAAAAATTGAGTTATTTCTACTTCTACTGCATTCAAAGTTCGTGCTGTTGCTTCTTGAACTTGACTTTTATTAAGACCAAGTTTTGCTAACATTGTTTTAATTGATTTTTTAATTGATCGATAAGATTCTTTTAAAGTTCCTTTAATTTTTGATGTAATTTTCATATTAAATTTATTCTTTTTCTATGTTTAATTAATTTAATAAAATAATTAATTAAAGTCATTTATTTAAAAATATAATTAATATTTTTAAAACCATATACATTTTATAGATTATCATATTTAATTAAAATTATCATCTAAAATTTTTAATTTTCTAAAAATAATTTGTTTAATCTTTTAAAACTAGAATTCATCAAATTAGTTGTCAGAAAAAATAATTTACAAATAATTTGACAAAATTAATCTTAAAAAGTAAAAGCAACAATTAATTGTTGCTTTTACTTTTTAACGTTCATATGATTCATCGTCTTTTTCATTTGGGGGTATTGTTTCCAACTTTGCAATTGTTCCTTTTTTCTTATCAAAAAAAATTGTAGTATTAGTTGGACTAAAACGAACTTTATTTTTAATTTTTGTAACTAATGTTTGTTCTTTTTTATCGATTTTTTGTAATGCTTCATTTAACCCTAAATTAAGTTTATTAAGTTTTTGGGCCTGGTCTTGTTTTTGAGCTTGCACATTATTTATCTCATGATTTACTAATTGTTTTGATTGATTATTTTTTGCAGTTAAAAATTTGACTGTTTCTGGTGATAAATCATCGAATGTTTCATCACGCAACGAGTTTTCATTTGCTTTATTTTCCGGAATAATTACGTCTAATAGTTCTTTTAACTTTTGATGTTCTCGTTCAAACCGTAATATTTCTTCTTTTATTTTTTTTCAATATTTTTTTCTAATTTAATAGTATCATTATGTTTTAAACCAAGTTTTTTTAAAAATGAATTAATTGATTTTTTAACTGCTTTATAAGTTGATTTTAACGTATTTTTAGTTTTTAAAGTAATTTTCACGTTAACTTTCTTTCTATAATTTTTTAATTAATTATTTATCTTGCTAAAATAATTAAATAAAGTAATTTATTTTAGAAAATATTAATTATATTTTTAAAATCATATACAAAATCACTTTATCATATTCATTTGTAATTATCAATTGTATCAAAGTAATAAAAAATAAAAACGTTTACTTTAGTAACGTTTTTATTTTTTATTTTAATATTATTTTTCAGAAATTTCAGATAATTTAGTTGCAACAGCTTCAACATTTAAACCAATAATAATTTGAATGCCCTTTGTTTTAGAAACTAATACTAAACCAGCGACTCCGGTTGCTTTGATTGCTGCTTGATCAATTTTCGTGTTGTCTTCAACTGTTAAACGTAATCTAGTCATACAGTTATCAACTTTAACTAGATTATCATGACCAATTGCATCATAAATTACTTGTGCTAGTTTTAATGGTCCATTAGGATCTTTTTGAATGTCAATTTGTTGATTAACACTATTTTGTGAAGTTAAAATATTTTCACTACCCGCTTGACCACTTCCAACAATATTGATATTTGCTATTTGTTGTTCTTGGTTTGCTTTTTTCTTTGCATTGTTTTTAACTGTTTTTTCAAATGATTTTGCTAATGCTATTACTTCTTCTTCACGACCAACAACTCAATCAATAAAACCAGTTGAGAAACCAAATCCAACGCGAATTCCAAAGCCAATAGTTAATGCTGAAAATAAACCAGCTAAAACAGCATGTAATCCTAATAAAACAGGGGCTAAGAAAACAAAAGAAAATTCAATTGGTTCTGTAATTCCTGTTAAAAAACTAACTCCTGCAGCTGTCCTTAAAATTCCAGCATATTCAGCACGACGCATTTTATCTTTAATTGATAAAATCATTGCTGCACAAGCTGCAGGTAATCCAAACATCATCATTGGGAAGAATCCTGATTGGAAAATTCCACTTCCTCCTGCTAAACCAAATTTAGCATCAGCATATAATTTTCCTAAAAAGTCGTTAATATCACCATTGACTGTAGTAATAATTCCAGTTGTATTTCAATCACTAATTCGTAATACACCGTTACTATCAATACTATATACAGCCCATTGTAGCGTTCCATCAACAATTTGTCATAAGTTTGTTCCTTGATAATTCATCAAATGGCCAATAATTGGTTGTTGGAACCATAAATAAGTGTTTAACACTTGGTGTAACCCAAATGGTAATAATAACCGGTTAAAAATAGCATAGAAGAAAGCTCCTAATGGTGGAATCGCTCCTAAACCATAACCTAAGTATTGTAATCCTAATTGAAATCATGGTCAAATTGCTGCTAATGCAAAAGAACCTAAGAGAAAATAAACTGCTGTTATCATTGGCACAAAACTACGACCTGAAAAAAATCCTAGGGATGCTGGTAACTTAATACCAGAATATTTATTATAAATTAGTGCAACAAGACAACCAACTAAAATTCCACCAAAAACACCCATACTAATGTTATATTTTGCACCATAACCTTTAATAGCATCACCAACATTAAAATCAAAAACATATAGAATTTGTGAATGTGGTTTTGCTCAAAATTGATTATCTAAAAAATTACTAATTGGTGTATTTCCTAATAAAACATTTATTGTAATATCATTGTGGGACAATTCCCATTATTCCTTCTAAAACAGCTCATCCAAAGAAAGCAACTAGTGCTGTTTCTCCACGGAAGTCTTTTTTTCATTCCGAAACCTAATCCAATTGCAAATAATGGTGCTAAATTACCAATCTCAGCATTACGAACCGCTTGAAAAATTGAACCAATATATCAAATTGCTGACAATGATCCAGTTTGATTTAACTCTGAATTGATTGAGGCATAATTCATACCCCCCCGAATCGTAGCAACAAAGCAGCAATTGGTAGCACAACAATTGAAAATTGTAATGCTTTTCCTAATTTTTGTAAATATTGCATTTTATTTGTTCCTTTTCTTTTTATTCTTTTTTTAGTTTACATAAGTTGACATGTTATAACTAAATGATTAAAAGATTATATATTAAGTTTAATAATTGTAACTATACCAACTATTAATGAGATTGCAAATAATGATGATAAAATCAAAAAAATATTTTGTTTAATTTCAAACAAAAAAATTCGTTCACGTTGAACTCCTAATCGTTGTTCTTTGAACTTAGCATTTTTATTTCGTCAGTATAAAAAGTGAATTAATAATAAAATGATGATGAAAATAATACTAATCCAATTCCAGCATTTAATGCCATATTAGCAACTAAGGTTTGATCCAGTAATTTATTGTTCATTTTAAATATCCTTTTCTACTTTTTAACTATACGTTTTATTATCTTTTTGAATAGTATTTAAAAAATAATGTTATTTCATTAATCGATGTAACATTAATGAAAACATTGTAAAAATTTATAATAAAAAAATAAATATTTTAAATATTCTTTGTTTTATAATAATTTAATTAATATAACTATTATCATTTTTCATTATTCATTTTATTTTTTTATATGAATTAAACAATTATATTTTAAATATCTATAATCTTTTTTCATTTTTTTCTAAGTATAAGTAGTCATACTTATATTTGTATTATAACACTTTTGTTTTCTAAAAAAAATCCTATAAAAAAATTATATTAGATTTTAAGTAATTAAAAACCTTCTTTTTCAAGAAGGTTTAAATATTAGTTTTCCCTAAATTATTTTTGTAATTGTTGATCATAATATTTTTTTGTTTTATTAATATTGTTTTTGCCAACAAAAACAAAGTTATGTTTTGATTTAACACAATCTGGATTGATACAATGCAATTTATACTCACAAGGTTTTGAGCGACAGAAAAACACCGGTTGTTCACATATTTGGCATGATAAAATTGTTTTTTGTGATTCTTGAATTGCAGCACATTTTTTACATTCTTCAGCATGTTGTTCGCAGCCAATGAAGACACTATCTGGCATTGCTAATCTTTTTTTTGTTTTAGTTGAATTGTTATTTTCGAAAGCCATAGTTTTTGTGTTCTCCTTTCATAAAATACTTGTAATAAACACCTCTCTTATCAAAAAATTATCGACGCTAATGGTAAAACATTAATGCCGATGAATGATAAAACTTATCCTTAAGGGTTAATACAAATTTTATTATATATTTTTTAATAAAAATTAACAATGTTATTCCTGCCAATAATGTTGATTATTAAGGGTTTGATGAAATAATTTGGTAATTTATGGAAAAAATTAAATAAAATAAGTTATTTTATTTGAAATAATTTACACATATTCAATTTAATTTAATTATTAGTTTATAAAATAGAATTTATTGTAAATTTAAACTTGAAAAAAAATAGAATAAAATTATCGATAACTTTAATCGAATAGAAAGAAACATATAAAAAATGAAAAAAATTTTAACAATTCTAGGAGCAATTAGTTTTTCTACAGTTGGAGCAAGTAATGTTATTGCTTGTAATTCAATACATGAAAATGAAATTAAAAGTCTTCAAAATCGACTATCAACTTAAAAGGAAAAATTGATAACTTAAAAAATGTTAGTGAAGAGCAAAAAGAACAACTAAAGTTTGCATTAATAGAACTTGAAAATGGGTTAAAAGGATTAACTTCAAATGAAATTAAATCAATGTCAAAAACAGACATTGATTTATTAAAGTCAGCAATATCTTTCTTAGAAGAGCAAATTAATAAATTAAGTTAAATAAATATTATTTCCGAAATATTAAAAATGTTTCTTTTAACTGGTAATATCCAGTTAAAAGAAACATTGTTTTATTTTATTACAAGTTTTTATTTTTGAAAAGTATCTAAAAACTGGTAAACTTCCTCATAATTTGGTTCGGAAGAAATTGGTGAAACAATTTGTAAATAAATAATTTTATTATCTTGATCTAAAATCATTACGCTTCGTGCTAATAAATTATTAAATGGAAAATATAATTTTGTTTGTGTGCCAAATTCACGATAATTAGTATCAGATAATAAAATATGGTTTGCATTAACAAAACCTTCACATGCTCGTTTCAAAGCAAATGGCAAATCACGTGAAATTGTTATTAATTGAAAAATAGGATACTTGCTAATAATTGTTTCATTAAATTGTTTTGTTTGTGTTAAACAAACACTAGTATCTATACTAGGTACTGCGGAAATAACTTTATATTCTTTTGTTATAGTTTCTAATTCAAAATCTTGTCAATCAACCATATCAGCTTTAAATGATACCTTGTGACCAACTTGAAGATAATCTTTTGCAAGCAAATTTTTAACATCGCCACTCATTGTTCCTACTGCCATAAAAGTTGTTTCCTCCCTTCTTTTATAAGAATATTATATCCTAAAATATTGTTATGATAATAAAGTATTTCAAGCATTTTCAATTATTGTTCCGATGGCTCCGTCAGTTATATAGTTAATCGGATTTGTTGTTCGTTGTAGTAAACAAATAAATTCAATGTTTTTCTTTTTATTTCCTAAAATTGGAGAATAGTCGCAATTGTTAACACTAAAACCATTATTAAGGGCTAAAGCAAAGATTTTTTTAATAACATCATAGTGTATTGCTTTATGATTAATTTTTCCTCTCTTAACAGCTTCTTTTGTACTCTCAAACTGTGGTTTAATTAAGAAAAAAGCATAATGATTTAATAATATAATATCTTTTAAGGGTGGAATAATTTTATCTAATGAAATAAAAGAAACATCACAACAAGCAATTTCAATTTCATCAGGGGCAAATAATGCTTTAGTAACATACCGAAAATTAGTTTTCTCTAATGAAACAACATGAGGATTATTTCGTAATTTTCAAGCTAATTGATTTGTACCAACATCAACAGCATAAACTTTTTTAGCATCATTTTGTAATAAGCAATCAGTAAAACCACCAGTTGAAGCACCAATATCAAGACAAACTAGATTCTTAACTGTTAAATTAAAAGCAGTTAAACCTTTGGCTAACTTTTCACCTGCTCGGGAAACATATTTTAATGGTTCACCACGTAATTTAATAATACTATCTAATTTTACCAGTTCACTTGGTTTTAAGGCCGGTACATTATCAACTAAAACATTATTTGCTAAAATCATTACCTTAGCTTTTTCACGCGAAGGAGCTAAATTATTATTAACCATTAATTGGTCCAACCGAATTTTCATTAAAATTTATTCTCCTTTTCATTGACTTTTATTAAATGCACGTTGGTTCTGATAACGAAATAATAACCGTTGTTTTCGAGTTTTTGTTTCACGATAAGTTTCTAAGATTGTATCTTGTGCTAAAATGTAATTAGTAATTTCTTTAAAAAAGTAAGCACCATATGATAATGACCATTCTAACGAAATAAAATTTTGATCAATTTTAGCTTCAATAATTTTTGAATAATTACTAATAATGTAATTACATTCTAGCATAATGTTATTAATATTATTATATTTAAAAAGGTAGTATGTTGTTTGTGGTAATTGATATTTTTGTGCTAAAAAAGCAAGATTTTTTGGAATAATTAATTGTTGAGTATCTAAATCAATTGAAATATCAACTGGTTTTCATAATGGAACATAGTGGATTTTTCCCGATAAAGTTAATAAGCGTTGTTTAGTATCTTGTGATATTTGTCACTTTTTTGCTCATTTGTTATTTGCTCAATTATAATAATTAAACTTGTTATTTTGCATCTCATCACCCATTTGACTAAAG